>JBDKTH010000489.1:0-2506 GCA_039680305.1 Thermoguttaceae bacterium
ACGACCACCCGGCTGCGGCCGATCAAACCGGCCAACGTCTCCTGCTCCCCTGGGGTCGGTTCCTCCTGGGCGACCAGACCTTGACCCAACTCGCGGCGGCAAGTCTGGATCCGCTCGTCCAACTGTCGTACCTGGCTGCGGAGACCTCGTCGTGCTTGGGCCTGCTCGACCAGCGAGGCCTGACGACGCAGCCATACCCGCATCTCCCGGGGCGAATGCGGCTGAATGCCTAGCGGCTGCCAGCACTGCCCCCAGTCGGCCGCTGCCTTGCTATGACCAGCCTGAGCCGTCGCCAAACGTTCGCCCAGCGAGGCGATCTGCTGGTCCAGCGAATCACGGCTGGCCTGGAGGTTAGCCCGGGTGGCCACGCGGTTCGCCTCGCGGCGCAGGCGATCGGCCAAATCATCGGCGCCCTCGACCGAGTGCCGATAGGCCGAGGCCAGGTCGCCGTCCGCCTCGACCTGGGCGAGAAACTGCTCCAGACGTTTGGCGTCCGGCTGGCCGTTTTGCCAGGCTTCGAGGACCAACGCCCAGCCCTGGTCGCGAAGTCGCCGGGCGGCCGCGAGGTCGGCTTCGGTGGGCACCTCTCCTTCCAGCCGCAACTGCTCGATCTGTCGGTCGAACTCGGCTCGCCCGCGGATCGCGTCGTCGAGCCGTTGCTCGAGCGACCGGAGTTGCTGGTCGATTTCGGTGAGTGTGGCCTCGTGGCGATCGACCGTCTCGGGCGTGGGGACCGTCAATTGCTCGAGGGCCTCCAACGTGCCCGCCCAAAGGCCGAGCTTGGCCAGGTCGATCGTCGTTTGTTCGTCCAGCCGCTGGAGTTCGTTCTGAATCGCCGCACGCTGATCTTCCAGCTTTCCTTGTTCTTGAACTTGTTGGATGGCGGCCTTCAAGGAGGCCGCGTTGCGCGGCGGTTCCAGGCGGGCGAGTTGGGATTCGGCGTCGGCCAATTGGCCCTTGGCCTCGTCGATCTCCTTGCAGGCCTGCTCGATCTGCCGATGGAGGGCCTCGTGACGCGTCCCCAGATTCTGGATGGCCAGCTTCTGCGGGTTGGGCAGTCGCAAGCTCTCGACCGCGTCGAGAGAGAGATCGGGCCGCACCTGGCGCAGGATGGCCGCGGCCGCCCGTTCGAGCTGTTCGCGTCGAGCCTGCAAGCCGGGCAGGTCGCGTTGGGCCTTGCGGTGGCTGCCGAGCATGTCGGGAAGCTCCCGGACCTGGGCCGCATGGGCCATCAGGCACTCGGGAATATGGATCCCCTGAAGCTGCCGCTCGATCTGGTCGAGTTCTTTTTCGGCCGACGCGGCGGTCGTCTGGGCCACCTGAAGACCGGCCACGACCTTGCGGCGTTGGTCGGCGAAATGGCCATCTAGGAGGGGCACGTCGCCCAACTCCTCCAGTTGTCGCCGCCGCTCGCTGCGTTTGGCGATCAGGGGCAACGCCTGCCGGAGTCGCTCCAGGCGGCTCTTTTCACGCACCAGTTCGCGGAGCCGGCTTTCGACCGTCGCCAGTTGCTGGCTCGCCTGGCGGAGCCGCTCGTCGTGCTCGTCCCACTCGGCGCTGGAGAGTTGTTCCTGCCGGATGACCTTTCGCGAGTCCTCCAGCGCTTTGAGCTTCTGGTTGATCTGGCGATTGCCGCGTCGTGTAAAGAGTTCCTCGGCCTTGAAGTCGAGCGTCTCGCGGACCTTCTGGAGGTCGGCAATGCCGGAGCCGGCGGCGAACAGGAGTTGTCCCAGGTCGCCGCCGCCATTGGCAATCTCCTTGCCGCCGCGCACCAATTGCTCGTGCCCAATGCCGAACATGGTGACAAAGAGATCGCGGTCGATGCCGTCCAGAAACGGCCGCAAGGCGCTGTCTTCCAGTGGGGTAATCCCATCCGGAGCCAGCAGCGTGTTCTTGGCCCCTTTGCGGCGGAGAAACTCCAGGGTTTGCCCCTCGCGGGTGCCGAGCGTAGCGCCGATCCGCAGGCTGTGGTACGGATGGAGGAATCCATCGGTCGAGCGGGGCGGAATGCCGAAGAACATCTGCTCCAAAGCCCGCAAGGTGGAGCTTTTGCCCGCCTCGTTGGGCCCGTAGATCACGTGCAATCCCGCCTGGCCGCCCGACAGGTCGAGCGTTACCTCGGTGAAGGGGCCGAAGGCCCGCAGGTCCAACCGCAGGATCTTCATCCGATCGCCTCCCTGCCGAGCAACTGGTGGATCAGCATCTGCTCGACCTGGTCGAGCGTTTCGCGGAGCCGGACCGGGTCGTCCAGGCCCAGGGCCTCGGGGCCTTCTTTGAGTTCTGGCGGGAGGCGATCCTTGAACTCCTCGAGTTCCGTGGCGAGGGCGGCGCATCCGTCGGCCCCGGAACGAAGCTCGCCAATGTACTGGATCAACTCGCCGATCGGGCCGTCGGCCCATTGGGCCCCGGTGGGCGAGACGGGCATGGCCGTGCGCAGGGCGATCTTTTCCACCCAGATCGAGCCGTTTCCCAGGTCCGAGGCAACATCCCGCAGGGCGTTCGTCCA
>JBDKTH010000171.1:0-1895 GCA_039680305.1 Thermoguttaceae bacterium
TGGCGCCGAGAAATGCGGCGGGAAGGGTGGCCTTCTCCTCCGATCTCTGTATTCTGAAACCCAAAGAGGCCGGACGCAGCAACGGCGCAGCTTGGGTGGAGATTCCCAACCGGGGCGGCAAGAGCGGCCTGACCTCGTTTGTCGCTCGGCACGGATTCACGGTGATGCAAGTCGGCTGGGAGTTCGACGTGCCGGCTCAGGCCGGCAAGCTGCGCATTGAGGTGCCGGCAGCGAGGCAAAAGGACGGCAAGCCGCTTCGAGGCGTGGTGCGAGCCACGTTCACGCCCAACCAACGCGTGGACCGGGTGACCCTGGGCGACCTGGCGGATTATCCCCCGGTGGATGCCTCCGGGCCGGACAGCCGGTTGATCGCGCGAGCGGCCATGGCGTTTCCCGACGGCAGGGAACTGGCGCGGAACCAGTGGCGGCTGGAAGGCCAACGAGTGACGCTGGAGGGCGGCTTCGAAGCCGGCAAGACCTATGAGGTTGCCTACCTGACCGAGAATCCACCCGTGGCAGGCCTGGGACTTGCGGCGATCCGCGATGCCGTGGCCTGGCTGAAGCACGATGCCGGGTCGCTGGCCCCCGTGCGCCGCACCTACGCCTTCGGCTCCTCGCAATGCGGCCGGCTCCTGCGCGAGTTCGTCTATTTGGGTTTCAATACCGACGAGCACGAGCGGCCGGTGCTGGATGGTGTGATGGCGCACATTGCCGGCGCAGGACGCCTGGATATCAACCGACGTTGGTCCACGCCGCGCACCGTGGCCGCCTTCGAAACCGCGTCCTACCCCTTCACCGACACGGCGCAGCCGGATCCGGTGAGCGGGATCGCGGAAGGCCTCCAGGAAAACCCGCGAGTGAAGCACAGGCCGAAGATCTTTTACATGAACACCGCCGCGGAATACTGGGGTGCTGGCCGCGTCGCGGGCCTCTCGCACACCAGCCCCGACGGCCAACGGGACGTCCCGCTGCCGGACAACGTCCGCTCCTATTTCTTTGCCGGCACCCAGCACGGTCCGGCCCCCTTCCCGCCCACGGCTCCGGCCAAGGGGGCGCCGTTGGCCAATCCCGTCAACGCCGGTCCCGTCGTGGTCGCCTTGCGTCTGGCGATGCATCGCTGGGTCACCGAAGGCGCGCTGCCGCCGCCGAGCGCCTATCCCAAACTGAGCGACGGCACCTTGGTGCCCGTCTCGAAGGTCTGCTTCCCGGCCGTGCCGGGGATCCCGTCGCCGCGGACCGCCACGGGTGGACCGCGTCTGGCAAATCCGCGTTGGCCGCATGGCGCGGGCGTCGGCACGGAACTGCCGCTTCTGGTGCCGCAGGTCGATGCGGATGGCAATGATCTCGCGGGCATCCGCCTGCCGGACGTCCGTGTGCCCCTTGCCTCCTGCACCGGCTGGAGGTTCCGTCCCGTCGCGAGGGGCGTCTCCCAGGAGCTGATCCCGTTGCAGGGGTCTTGGATTCTCTTCGCCGCCACGCGTGAACAACGGGAGCAACGCGGCGATCCACGCCCGGCGCTCGAGGAACGCTATGCCACCAAGGAAGCATACCTGGCGTGTGTGAGCGAGGCCCTGCAACATCTCGTCCAACAGGGCTACCTTCAGGCCGAAGACCTCGAACCGATGCGGAAACAGGCCGAGGCTCGCTGGGACTGGGTCGCGAGCCAGTAGCGGTTTCCTGACAGCAACGGGCGTGAATCCCGGAACACACTGCCCATTTCAAGGAGAATTCGGTAATGTGTCCCCGGAATCTCCCGGTGCCCTCCAGAAGTCGACGACTTCACTCGGCCGGCACCAGCCAGAGGGAATAGCTCCCGGCACGCGGCAAGGTGAGGGACAACGTGTCGCCGTCACGCTGGCAGGCGACCTCCCCGCCTTTCGAACCGGGCGTGGAAC
>JBDKTH010001290.1:0-1748 GCA_039680305.1 Thermoguttaceae bacterium
TTGAAGCTGCGGACATGGGTTCCGATCTGCACGACCTGAGGGCTGGCCTTCACCAGGTCGAACACCCGATTGAGCGTCGCCATGTCCATGGCCAGGGGCTTTTCCACGTAGGCGTCTTTCTTGGCCTTGATCGCGGCTTCCAGGTGCAGACAGTGCAAGTGGTCGGGCGAGGCGATCATCACGGCGTCGATGTCGTCCAAGGCCACGATGTCTTTATAGGAGACGAACTGCCGCGCCGGCTGGCCGTACCACTCCTGAACCCGAGCGGCCGCCCGCTCGCGACGCTGCTTCCAGGGATCGCTGACCGCGGTGAAGACGACGTTCTGTTCCTTGTCGTACGGATGCACGCCTTTCATGTGGGCGTCGTAGCCGCGACCACCGCAGCCGATCAGGCCGAGCGAGATCCGCTCGTTAGCTCCGACAATCTTCGCATAGCTGGTGGCGGTAAACGCCAGGGCGGCCCCAGCCGAAGCCGTCTTCAAAAACTGCCGACGAGAAGCGGGAAACGTCATGGTGAGCCTCCGGTAGGTTAGTGCAGGCAGGTGTTCGTGGCCACGGCGGGGAACCGCCGCGCCGACGGGGGCCATTGTAAACCCCGCCGGTATGGCAAATCAATCATCCCTCTCGATTGAGCCCTCATGGCCAGAGGCCCTGCCTGCGGTCGGCGGTGGTCAACAACATTCGATTTTTCCATTGCCCGAAGAGCCGCACCGGCCGTTCGACGGGCCCTCGATTGGCATAAGTCGTTCGCCATTGGTTTCCCCCCATGCGCGGTGCCTTTGTTCTTTCGCGCGTTTGGACTTCGCGTATGGCCAAAAATATTGGGAATTTGCAGAAGCTCGCAAGCGTTTTCAGATAAGCACTTGCATCCACGGCGTCGGACGTAAGTCGGTAACTCCACCGAGCTATGTCGCAAACCGGGCCCCTTCGACCGCTCAACCGGCTCTTCGGCTGCCTCGGCTGCGGGCTCAACCTGCGCCGGCCCGGTGTCGTCCTGGAGTTGGGGAGTATCGTACTGGGATTCATCGCTCTCGTGCCAAGCCGGGAGACATGGTGTGACGAGGAGCACCAACGGAGCGTCGATGGTTCCAAGGAGAACCCTGGGCGTTTGATCTTTCGACATTCGTCATTCTCCTCCGCTGGTTGCCGTCCGGTCCGTGCTTCACGCACCTCACGCCTGAGCATAGCGGAACGGCTGGCCCAATTTCCAGCTTTTTTAGGACCAGCTCCCCAAAATATTCGGGCGATCGCCTGTCATGATGGGAAACGAGACGGAACCTGGGCGATCGAGCCTACCCCAGCGTGCGCAACTTGCCTGGCCACCCCGACACGGCCGCCGCCGTTCGGCCCGGTTTCATTTCTTGGCGATTCGCGTGCCGCGAATCACGCCCCATGCAGACACTCGCGCCACTCCAGCGGTCTATCTCAAGACGTGGCGAACGGGTTTCCGAAGCGGGGGTCTTGAACGGTCCATGGATGTCCTTGGGCGGGTGACGGGCTGGATTTTTGAGGGCCGGTTATTTCGCGCGAGACAGGTGCCATCCCAAACGGCCACTTTCGTCGCGGAACGGCATGGCTTAGAATGGGGGTGGGTCACCGCCGGAGGGATGTTCTTGTGGGCACGATGGCGGCTACTGTCAATAGTTGGGCAACCTGTCAGTCGCCAGAATCTTCGGCTGGAATAGTTATGCATCTAAAGAGGTACTTAGACCGGATCAAGAACGCTGTTTGGCGACCAACCAGCCGCC
>JBDKTH010000254.1:0-10937 GCA_039680305.1 Thermoguttaceae bacterium
GATTGGCCGCCAAAGACCTGGTCAGCGACGTGAAGAAGATCACCGGCCGGACGCTCTCGATGGTCGATCAGTTCGACGGGGATAGCGACCGCGTGCTCCTCGCCTCGGTCAACATCCCCGAGTCAGCTGTGCTCCTGGAGAAACTCATCCCCACGGCGGTCGGACAGTTGCGGGGGAAGTGGGAGGCTTATCGCGTCGAGACGGTCACGCTGCCGTCGGGACGGCGAGTTCTCGTCATTGCCGGCAGCGACGAACGGGGCACGATGTTTGGCCTCTACGCTTTTTTGGAGCGATACCTGGGTGTCGACCCGCTCTATTTCTGGTCCGATCGTCTCCCCACGCCCCGGGAACGATTGGCCTGGGAACGCGTCCAGCTCGCGGCCGACACGCCGACGTTCCGGTTCCGCGGCTGGTTCATCAATGATGAGGACTTGCTCACGGAGTGGCATCTCGACGGCGGACGCCGCAACATCGATTACCCGTTCTACGGCCGCGTCATCTCGCCCAAGGTTTCGGCGGCGATCTTCGAGAGCATGTTGCGGCTGGGGTACAACGTGGCGATCCCGGCCTCGTTTGTCGACATCCGCAATCCGGACGAAGCCCGACTGATCGACGAGGCATCGCGCCGCGGCCTGTTTGTCTCGATGCACCATGTCGAGCCGATGGGCGTCAGCGGCTTTGCCTTTCAGAATTACTGGCGCGAGCAGGGCCAGGAAGTGCCGTTCTCCTTTTTCCGCCATCCGGAGAAGTTCGAAACGATCTGGCGCGACTACGCCGCCCGCTGGGCCAAGTATCCGAATGTGATCTGGCAATTGGGCCTGCGCGGCATTGCCGACCGGCCGGTGTGGGCCTCCGATCCGGCGGCGCCGAAGACCGACGAAGCCCGGGGAAAGCTGATCTCCGATGCCATGGCGTTGCAATGGGCCATCGTGCGCAGCGTTGACAAACGCCCCCAGCCGTTGGCGACCACGACCTTATGGATGGAGGGCGCCCAGTTGCATCGGCAGGGCCACCTGCAGTTCCCGCCGGAGGTGACCGTGATCTTCTCCGACAACAGCCCCGGGTGGCAGCTCCAGTCCGACTTCTACGAAGTCCAGCGCCAGCCGGATCGGCACTACGGCATCTATTACCACCTGGCCCTTTGGAATATCGGCCCACATTTGGCGCAGGCCGTCTCGCCCCACAAGGCTCAGGCCATCTTTGCGCAGGCGGTCGAGCGGCGGTCGAACGACTATGCGATGCTCAACGTGTCCAACGTGCGGGAATTCGTCTTGAGCGTCGACGCCATGTCGCGCATGCTCCGCGACTTCTCCCACTTCGACCCGGACCAGTATCTTGCCACGTGGTGCCGCGAGCGGTTCGGCCCGGCGGCGCCGGCGGCGGAGCGGGCGTATCGCCAGTTCTTTGCGAGTTACGTCATCGACGCCGAGGCAAACACCCGCCACCTGTTGGATGGCGAAATGATCACCCAAGGTCTGCAAGACCTGCGTGCCATGCAGACTCGAAAGCCAAAGGTCAGCAAGCTCTGGGACCATCCCGAGCGGATTGACGACGTGTTGGCCAAGGTGACGGCGCATCGCACGGCCGTCGAGGCGGTCGGCAAGGAGATCGACGCGGCGCTGGGCCAGTTGCAGGGAGCCGAAAGGCGGTTTTTTGAAGTGAACCTCGTGGCCCAGCAGCGGATCGTCTTGGGGCTGCAACAATGGCTGGACGGGGCGCTTCGCGCAGGACGGGCCCAGCAGCAGAACGACCCCGGCACCGTGAAGACGCAGCTCCAAGCGGCGATGGCCGGCCTGGCGACGATCCGCTCCGGTCAGGCCCTTGCCGCTCAGGGCAAGTGGAAGGACTGGTATCGCGGCGACCGCAAGATGAACCTGGCGGCTGCCGAGGATCTCACCCGGCAACTTCGCGCCGCCGCGGAGAGGTGAACCCAGTTGGGCCCCGTCCAGAAATGGCTTGGAGAATTGTAACTCTTTAGCGAAATGGAGGGAGTGTAAGGCAAGGAACACTAATCTTCACTAATTGACACTAATAAAGGCAATTAGCGTGGATTAGTGAAGATTAGTGTTCCTTACACTCTCTGCAGCTTCAGATAACCAAAGTGTTGCCTCCAAGCTATTTCTGGACGGGGCCTTGGGACGTCAACCGTCGCTGAGAGCCGTGCCCTGCCGCGGACGGACCCTACGATCGGCCTCGACAAGCGAGAACGCCGCGGCGATGACATCCTCGACGCGAATCTCGGCGACAAAGGAAACGCGGTGGTCGCAGGGGGCGTGGATGATGCTCTGTCCGCAGACGGGACAATCGAGTTGCCAGGAGATAAGCGGCCGATGCCGAGCAAGGAAGGGCGGGCTGGCCGTGATCAGATTGCCGCACCAGTAGAGCCCGACGGTCGGCGTGTCCACGGCACGGGCCAGATGCAACGGGCCGCTGTCGTTGGAGACGACCACCGCGGCCCGGCCGAGAAGCCCGGCCAGGGCGCCCAATGACGTGCGTCCCGCGACATCGACGGCCTCGGCGTGCATCATCGCTTGGATCTGGCGTGCGCTGTCGCGTTCCCAAGGAGCCCCGGTGAGCACGATGCGGTATCCAGCCCTCGCCAGGGCGTCGCCGACCTGGGAGAACTTCTCGGCCGGCCAGCGACGGCGTGGGTCGCCGGCTCCGGCGTGAAGCACAACGATCGGCTGGCCATCCTCTGGCAACACAGCCGCGGCTTCGGCCCGATCGTGCGCAGTCACCGCGATTCGCGGCTCCAAGCGGTCGGTTCTGGCGCCGACCAAGCACACGACCTCCAGGTAGCGGAGGATCTCCGACTGGAAATAGACGTACGCCACGGAGAGGTCCAACGGCTCGGCATCCGCCGCACACAGGCCGGCGGTCAGCCGGGCGTGGAGCCGGCGCACAAACGGATTGGAAAAACGCCCGCCGCCGTGCAATTGGATCGCCAGGTCGAATCGCTCCTTGTGCATGTCGGCAAAGAACGATTCCAGGGCTGCCGGATCATCTTCCTCGTGCGGAGCCCGACTGACGCCACGCGATGGCGGGACCACGACGACCCGATCGACGGGGCCGGGCCGGTCGGCAAGAAAGGCCCGGTGCCAGTCGGTCGCCAGCAGGACGATCTCGGCGTCCGGATACGTGCTGCGCAAAGCATCCAGGGCAGGCAAGGCAAAGATGAGGTCGCCAAGCGCATTGGCTCGCAGCACGGCGATCTTATGCAGGTTGGGGATCGTGTTGGCACGGATCATGGCTTGGGGTGTCAATGGCCCGCGAAGAAATTACTTTTACAATTGACCGACTGGAAAGAGAGAATCCGCCGAGCTTTCGGCCGTTGGACATACTGTGGCCAACGGCAGTTACTCCATTGGTCGGTCAATTGCAAAAGTTATTTCTTCGCGGGCCCTAAGGATCGCACGGGCCGCCGCCACGACCCGCTCGACCGTGGCCTCAGGAAAAGCCCGATGGCTGGCGGGGTACGACACTTCCGCGGTTGGTCCGCCTGCCGGTGGGAACACCAGCACAGGATGCAACTCGCGTTCCAGAGGTCCCCAGACCCGCGGATCGGTTCCGCCAAACAGCGTGACCGTGGGGCGACGCAAGGCATAGGCGATGTGCGCCGGGCCCGAATCGTTGGTGATCAACACGGCCAGCCGGGCAAGGACCGCTCCCAGCACGGCCAGCGACGTCTTGCCGATCAGCGAGACGCATCGCGGACCGATCTCTGCGGCCAACTGCTGGCCAAGCTGTTTCTCCTCCTCGCTGCCCACGAGGACCACGGTTCCTCCATGCCGTCGCTGCAAGGCCCGGGCCACGGCCACATGGCACTCGGGCGGCCAACGTTTGGCCGTTTCCCGGGCGGCTGGGTGCACACCCACAAACGGCGGCTCCGCCCCGGCCAACAGTTGCTCGGCCTGGGCATGATCGTCACCGGTCAGGGGAAACTCCGGCTGTTCGCCGCGGCTGGGGGCCCCGAGGAAGGTTGTCAGGGCCAGCACACGGCGGATCTCGTGGATCCCTTCG
Organism: Thermoguttaceae bacterium; assembly: GCA_039680305.1. GTDB lineage: Bacteria > Planctomycetota > Planctomycetia > Pirellulales > Thermoguttaceae > JBDKTH01. Next base: position 4,021 of record JBDKTH010000254.1, read on the forward strand.
GGCATGGGCAACGCCGCATCGAGTCGGCCCGATGGATCGCCAGGCCGCACGAATCCGACCGTGCGTCGAGCGCCGAGCATGAGCGTAAACGGGTTCGAGTACACGCCCGAGCCGTGCATCTGGACCGCCAGATCAAATCGCTCCGCCTGCATCCGGCGGAAGAACCACATCGCCCGCCTCGCCTCAAAGAACTGCTCCGCGATCCCCGGAAAGCCGGGAAATGGGACAAACCGGTCCACGTGCGGCAAACGCTCGGCCAGTTCCCGGATGAACGGGAGGGCAATGAGAGTGATCTCGGCCTCGGGGAGAGCCCCACGCAACGCGCGCAAGGCCGGCGTGGCACAGAGATAGTCGCCGATCCGCGAGCCACGCACCAGGACCACCTTCCGCGGCGCATCGGGTAAGCTTTGGAGGAATCCGTTCTCCATCCGAGCGGAACTGCACAAGACGTGATCGCCGCCTCCCTACGATCGAAGGAGGACTCTTCACTATTTTACCGGTTGGCCCCAATCGGGCGCGGCGGCCGACTGCGACAAGTTGTCGCCGGGTGCCACTGGCATTCTGCCAGTGTTTCCCCATGCCCGGCAGGTGGATCAAGCACCGGCGGCCTCCGACACCATCAACGAAGATGGGCTTGTAGCCGGTATCTGCTTGAGGCTTACCCGATCGAGGAGGCTTCAGGGAGGGGCGACGTGCAAGCCCGGTTCAGTTCAAAGAGCACTGGCGGCACGCCAGTGGCACCCGGCGAGGCCCGCCATGGCACCGCCCGAGATCTGGCGGGCCTCGCAAGCTCGGCACCGCCCTACGTGATTACCGATCCTGTCTGCAAAACCCAGATTCGCGAGAAATGCCGACTACGGCCGACCGTTGAACAGCGGCGCCAACTCCAGCCGCTTCATCGGCAGGGCCGACGAGGGGCAGGAGCCAAAGGCCAGGTGCAGGACCAACGGGCCTGGTTCGAAGATCATCGTATGCATGGTCAGGCGGCCCAGGTTCACCTGGTCGAGCTTCGTCGCCATGTCCTCCAGGCTGACCTTGGGCAACTCCTGGGCCTGCATCAGGATTCGATAGCGAAACGGCAAGATGACCGTGGCCAATTCCTTGCTGCAGAAGTGGTTGGCACACGCGCAGATGCCGTCTTCGCCTCGCCGTAGGACGACCGTCTGGGGTGTGAACTCCAGCACGGCCCCTCCCTTCCGATCGCAGACCGCCAGGTTCAGCCGCGTCGTGCGCTTCATTGAGCGGAGCAGCTTTTCGGCTTCTTCCACAGTCGTGCATTCCTCAAGAATTCGCCGGAAGGCCAGCAGGTACGGCACGCCCTGAGGATCGAACATCGGGGAGCCGTCCCGGGCAAAGAAGACCTCGTGAACCGCCAAGGCCAACCCCGCATCGTTCATCCCCGACAGGCAGCCAAACAGCCCCGGGAAAGTCACCGACACAAAGGCGTGCTTGTCCTTGGGCCGGTAGACCATGACCAGCGTGTACTTGTACAGCTTGCCGAGAGAGAAGTAGTCCAGGTTGCGGCCAAACAACGGCCCTCCCGTGGCACTGCGGTTCGGATCGATCAAGAGCGACGAACAGTTGACCGCCCCCCGGTAGCTGTCGACCATCGTGTTGACGCCGAACACAAGATCCTGGGATAGCTGGGAGGCGTGGGTAAAGGCCTTCATCTCGGCCAGATGGTCCGCAGGAAACTGCGACACCATCGACTGGCCTTGTTGGATCAGGCGCGGCCATTGATCCTGGTGACCGATCACTGCCAAGAGTTCCTTGGGATAGTCGACGAGGAACTTCGCGGCGGGCGTGACCATCGCAGCAGCCTGCTGGCCCATCTCTTCCGGCGTGCCTTCCAGACACAACACCGGAAGCTCGTTGATGTATTTCAGTTCCGCCTTCTTGTACGTCCCCTCCGTGTAGCGGAACGCCTCCTCGCCGTATGCCACCGCAGGGCTAAGGAGCAGGCCGATGATCAGGCAACGACGCCAAACGATGAAAAAGCGTGTGGTAGACCTGTTCACAGGATGGCTCCTCTTGGGGGACTCACAGAACGGCCGGATTATCACGGCTTGGGGTGTGCGCTATCGTACCGGAGAGTGCCCGCAGGGACAAGCAGTGCCAGGGGGAACGGGCGAACTCCCCCTCGGTTGACTTCACCGCGTCCCCACGGGACACTGGTTCCTAAAGGCCTCCGGTCGCAAGCGACCGGGCTGAACCTGGCGTCATGGAAACATTAGCTCGGATTGGAGTCTGTCCCATGAAACGCGTCGTCCTCTCGCTGGCAATCGTTGCCCTGGCTGCCGTCCATCTCCGCGGCGCCGAAACGGTCCAACATCGCGGCATCTGGCTGCATCCCGAGCAGTACAAGACGCCGGAGCTTGCCGACGCGTGGATCGAGAAGATCGCCGCGGCACACCTGAACGTCATCTACCCGCTGGTTTGGTATCACGGCGGAACCGCGTGGTTCAAGACCGAGTTGAGCCCGATGGGCAAGGACGCGCCGGAGGGGTTTGATCCGCTGGGCCATCTGGTCAAAATCGCCCACGCCCGCGGCATCGGCGTGCACGCCTGGTTCGTCAACGGCGCCTATGGGGCCCCGGCCAACCGCGGCCTTTTCACTCAGCATCCCGACTGGCAACTCGAGAGCCGCGGCGGCGATGTGTGGTATGACCTCGGCAAGCCGGCCGTCCGCGACTTCCAGCGCAAGCTGATGCTCGACTGCCTGCGCAACTACGACATTGACGGGCTGCACTTCGACTATATCCGTTACAACGGCCAGACGGTCTGCTACTGCGAGCATTGTCAGAACGAGTTTGCCGCGAAGTACGGTTTCCAGCCGCAACGGGCGGGCGAAGAACGCCTGCCGGCGCTGGTGGACGTCAGCGCCAACCCGCTGGACAAACCGACCACCGCCCAGGTGCTGGCGACGTTCGAGGACGGCAAGCCGGCGATCACGCTCAACCGGCTCGGCGAGGGCGAGACGCTTTTCTTGAACTGGCAGGCCGCACGCGACGCCAATCCGGCCGTGGACGACCTCGTCAAGCAGACGCTGACCCGGTTTGCCGCGAGTCCCAAAACGATCGTCCAGCTCCACACGACCGCCACGGCCGCGAAATATGCCCGCGAGACGCAGACGCAGGCCGGAGCCTGGCTGCGCGGGCTCGGGTTCCCTGCGAAACTCGTCGACGAAACGGCCCTGGCCAAAGTTCCTCGCAACGCAACCCTGGTCCTCTACGGGCAGTATTACGTTCCCGCGGAAACGGCCAAGTGGCTGGAGGGGTTCGTGCAAGCCGGCGGCCACTGCCTGGTCGTGGACGGCCCGGTCTTTGCCATGCAGTCGGAGCCGCTCCAGCGCGTGCTCGGGCTCAAGGGCCGCGCCAAGTTTTTCCACGGGGCGACGCTCATCACGCCGGCCCCGGGCCAGGACCTGCTGAAGCCCGGCCCCGCCATCGACGTGGCCAAGGAACGCGAGCGCGTGGCCAAGTGGGTGGAGTATCGCACCGGGACGGTCACGGAACTGGTGCGGTCGGTCTATCGCGACGCCAAGGCCCTGAAGCCCAACGCGTGGGTCAGCGCGGCGGTGTTCTTCAAGAAGGACAGTGCCGACCGCGTCTGCCAGGACTGGTACGGCTGGCTGCGTGAAGGCACGATCGACTACGTCTTGCCGATGGCCTACACGGAGGACAACGCCGTCCTCGCGAAGGCCTTTTCCGAATGGAAGGCCGCCGATCCTGGCATGGAGCGGATCATCCCCGGCCTGAGCATCTACTCGAAGAAGAGCGGCAAAGCCGGTTCGCGTGATCTGGCCCTGGTACGATCCCAGCTCGACCTGTGCCGCACCAACGCCACGCACGGCAACCTCTTCTTCTCGCTCAGCTACCTGAACGAGCCGCTGATCAAGCTGCTGGCCGACGGCCCGTTTGCGGAGCCCGCGCGGCCCTGGTATCCGCCGCGACGGTGAGGGCAGACGCTATCGCTCGCTGCGACGCGAGGCTTTGCCGCCCGACGGCAGGCGATCGACAAAGATCCCCTGGTTCTGAAGCTTCCGCAGGACCTCGGATTTCGTGCCTGGGTCGCGCAGTTCGAGAACCGTCTCGCTGATCGAAACCACGCGGTCGCCAAGGACGCCGATGACGCGGGTGGCCGTCTCGTGATCGGGGCAGCGAATCAGGACCGCCGGCCGAACCGTGATCCGGCGGCACTGGTCAAACCAGCCCTGGATCTCCCGCGTGACGTTGGCGGGAATCGGCTTGGACGATAGACGCCGGAGGGTCTGGAGCACCTGATCGGCGGTCATCCCGCCGGCGGCCGCCGCCAGGATCGCTTTCTTGGTGATCCGCAGCAGTGTGCCGACCCCTTTCGCGTGCCGCTCGGCGAACCGTCCGATGGTCGCCTCGGCCAGGGGCGAGGGGGCGAGAAAGACGACGTCGAAATTCGGCTGGACGACCACGGCGCCTTCTCCATCATGCTCCGGCCCATGGTCGAAGTCGTTGGCCAGCCCCAGCAAGTAGCGGCCAACGTCGGTCAGGGCGATGCAGATCGAGCCGCGTTCTCCGGCGATCCCCAGCCGCAGTCCGCCCAAAGGCAGAAGGCGAAAACGGAAGAACGCCAGCAGCACCTGCTCCCAGGCGTTCTCCAGGTCTTCCACGGTCGCCCTTTGCCAAGACCACTCGTAGTAGATCGACGGCCGCTGCTGCGTCGCTCCTGGTTTCAGCAGCGGATTCTGCTGCTCGACGTGCCACGTGACGAACTCCTTCAAGGGGAAGAAACCGCCGCTGCCGAGCGACGCATAGGCCTTCACCAGGGGCGAGCGCAGGGCGGCCTGGTCCACGGACGTGTGAAAGCGAACGGCATCGGGCACGAAATTCAGATTGCCAAACGAGGCATAGGCATCGGAGTAATCCTCGTCGTCCTCGTCGTCGAGGAAATCGTCCCTCTCGGCGATCGCCGGCGGCTCCTGCCCTGGTTCCTTGAGGTGATCCAAGACGGCCTTCAACCGCTGCTTGGCGTTTCCGCTCAACCACTGACGCCCTCGTGGCGTGGGCTCCAACGCGAGACGCCCCTCGCTGTCGGTCGTTCGAATCAGACGCAGGCCTCGAAGCCAGGTCACGGCCACGTCGCTGCGTGGCGGCTGGGAGGACCGGTCCATCGCAACCACCCACGGCGGCAACGTCACGAGGCTGGCCTCCAACTCCTGGTGGACTTTGGCGAACAGCGAGCCGTCGTTGAGCTTGAGGCGGAGCGGATTGGCCGCGGCGGCCACCAGAACGCTGGTCATGTCTTCCATCAAGAACGCCTGGTGGAAGACATCGTTGGGACGCACGGCCGCTGGCATCGCCAGCGCGGGCCGGTGCAGCCGTGCCACAATGGCGGGCCACAGGCCCAGCACGGGGGTCATGTCCTCCTGCCGCATCGTCGGAAACAACGCCAGATTCGCGATTCCCTCCCGGATCGCGACGCCCAACTTCGCCGCCGGCAGATCTGGGAAACGGGCCGGCAACTCGTGAAACGGCACCGGCTCGGGCCATTCCTTGAACTGGCGAACCATCGCCTGCGTTTCCTCCAGGGAGTCCGGGGCCTGCTCGGCGGTGGCCAACCAGACGGGAGTTCGGCCGCGGTGAGGAGATCCGTCTCGGTGGGACGCGGATTTTTCCAAAAACCTCTCCAGCCAGCCAAGGGATGATGCCTGCCGTGCCAACAGCACCGGGGTCACGTAGCCATACTGCGGGTCCGGATTCAGGGCGTTCTGCTCTTCCTGCGTGAAATGCTCGCGCAGGTAGAGGGCGAACGTATCTTTGTCCGGCTTATTCCAAAGATCGTGGCGGAGCATGGCCCGGATCGCGCGGGCGAACGGGCCGCAGGCCTTCTCGATCCGGACTAGCTTGCCGTCGCCCGTGTAGCCGATGAAACCGGCCTCCGCCAGGAGCCGATCCTGGCCGTGGAACGCAGCCGTCTTAACCGTCTCGTTGCCGTGCAGCTGGGCAAACGCCTGGCGGGCTTGTAGCGAAAGCTGCTGCCAGACCGTGAGCCGCTCCAGAAAGTCCGCCCAGTCGATGTCGAAGAGTTTCATCGCTTACTCGCCGGCCGGTTTCAGGCCGCCGTTGCCGTCCATGTCGCAAATCTCGTAGGCATACCCCTGCTCGCACAAGAACAACTGCCGCTTCAGGGCAAAGTCCTGCTCCACCGTGTCGCGGCTGACCAACGTGTAGAAATGGGCCTGATTCGCCCCCGGTTTGGGACGCAAGATCCGCCCCAGGCGCTGCGCCTCTTCCTGACGCGAGCCGAAGGTGCCGGAGACCTGGATCGCCACCGCGGCGTCGGGCAGATCCACGGCGAAGTTGGCGATCTTCGAGACCGCCAGCACGCCGATCCGTCCGGCCTTGAACTCCTCGTACAAGGCATCCCGTTTCCGCTGGGCCGTGGTCCCGGTGAGCACGGGGACTCCCAACTCGGCGGCGATCTGCTTGATCTGCTCCACGTACATCCCGATGATCAGCGTCGGTTCGCCCGGATGACGCGCCAGCAATTCCCGCACCGCCGCCGTCTTCAACGGGTTTTCCGAGGCGACGCGGAACTTCTGCCGGGCATCGGCCACCGCGTAGGGCATGCGCAGAGACTCGGGCAGCGGCAGCCGGATCTCCGTGCAGGTCGCCGTGGCGATCCAACCTTCTCCCTCCAGGACCTTCCAGGGCACGTCGACCTTCTTGGGGCCGATCAGGGCAAACACGTCGTCCTCGCGTCCGTCCTCGCGCACCAGCGTCGCCGTCAGCCCAAGCCGCCGCCGGGCTTGCAGCCCCGCGGTCACCTGGAAGACCGGGGCCGGCAACAGGTGCACCTCGTCGTAGATGATCAGGCCCCAGTTCCGCTCGTCGAACAACCGCAGGTGGACGAATTCGGCGTCGTTCCGCGGCCGCCAGGTC
>JBDKTH010000930.1:0-3796 GCA_039680305.1 Thermoguttaceae bacterium
GTCACCCTCGGCAACGGCACCACCGATGGCACCCTCGACCTGAACGGCTTCAACCAGACCATCGCCGCCCTCCAGGATTCCGGCACCGGAAAACGATGGGTCATCAACTCTGGCGGCGGTGCCCCCACCCTGACGATCAACAACGCCACCCACTACACCTTCGCCGGTACCCTCGGCAACACCGCACAAGACAACTTCAACCTCATCAAGACGGGCTCCGGCACCCTGACCCTCGCCGGCGCGAACACCTACAGCGGCACGACCACCGTCAACGGCGGACGACTGCTCGTCGACGGAAGCCTCTCCAGCGGTGGCGATGTCACCGTCAATGGCGGCGTCCTCGGCGGGCGTGGCAGCATCCTCCGCAACGTAATCCTCAACCCGGACGCCACCCTCGCTCCCGGGGCAAGCACCGGAACGCTCCACACCGGCAGCGTCACCCTGTCGGAAGGCTCGATCTTCGCGGCCGAACTGGGGGCCGGCGGCTACGATCAGCTCGACGTGACCGGCATCGTGAACCTGGCCAATGCCACGCTCGACCTGTCGCTCCTGTTCGCCCCGGTCGTCGGCGACCAGTTCCTCTTGATCAACAACGACGGCACCGACGCGGTCGTCGGCACCTTCAGCGGCCTCGCCGAAGGTTCGCCCGTCATGCTCGATTATGGCGGTCAATCCTACGAGTTCCGCCTGACCTACACCGGCGGCAGCGATTCGAACGATGTCGTGCTCTTCAGCGCCGTCCCCGAGCCGACCGGGCTGCTCTTGGCCATCGCCGGCCTGCTTGGCCTCGTTGCCCTGCGGCGGCGGTAATGGTTTTTGAGGAACAGAACCGGTAAGGCAGTAAGGTAGGGCGGTGCCGAGCTTGCGAGGCCCGCCAGATCCGTGGCAGCGCAGTGGCGGGCCTCGCCTGCCCCTCCGGCAGACGCCGTGTCGTCAGCATGCCAGAACAAGGCCCCCGTTGTGTGCAAGCTAATATCACCATTCAGGTGGACTATTGTCCGGGTATTCTCAAGACGCTATCCTGGCGTCGGTCGGAGGAGGAAATTCGTGTGAAATCCGCGTGACGAAACCGAACGGATTCGTCCTCTTAGGACGGGAGGAACCGCATGGTGAGCGACGGAACGAATTCGGCGGGGCAACTTCTGGCCGCGGCACGCCGGGGAGAACAGGGAAGTCTCGGGCGATTGCTGGAGCTTCACACCAACTATCTGAGACTGCTGGCGTCCACGCAACTGGATAAACGGCTGCGCACGAAGCTGAGCGCCTCCGATGTGGTTCAGGACGCGTTCTGCCAGGCCTATCGCGACTTCGGACAGTTTCGTGGCGAGAGTCTGCCGGAATTCGTCGCTTGGCTGCGGCAGATCCTCACGCATTGTCTCACGCACCTCCACGACCGCTATCTCTGGGCGGGAAAGCGCGATGTGCGGCGGGAAGTCTCGCTCGGGGCCGTCGGCAACGCCCTGGAACGATCCGCGATCCGCCTGGAATCAGTGCTGGCCGACCGCGTCTCCTCCCCCAGCACCGAAGTGCACCGCCACGAATCGGCCCGCATTCTGGCCGATCAGCTGGCCGAACTGCCCGAGGACTATCGCCAAGTCATTGTGCTGCGTCACGTGGAGGAGTTCGCGTTCGACGAGGTTGCCGCGCGCATGGGGCGATCCAGCGGAGCCGTGCGCATGCTTTGGTTGCGTGCGGTCCGGGAACTCCGGCGACGATTACACGCCCGAGGGTTGCGATGAACCCGCACGACGTAACCCTGACCGCGCTCGCCGATCCGATCTCCGAGGCCGCCGAAGAGCGACTGGCCCAGGTGCTGGAAGAGTATCTGCAGGACCTGGAGAACGGTCGCCCAACGGACGCGGCTCGTCTGTTGCAGGAGCACCCCGACCTGGCCGAGCCGCTCCAGGAATGCTTCAGCGGCCTGCGTTTCTTGCATGAGGCGGCCCAGGACCTCCGGAAAAGCCCCGTGGCGGCCGGCACGGCCGGCGGGCTCCCGTTCGACCGATTGGGCGATTTCGAGATTGTCCGCGAGATTGGCCGCGGGGGGATGGGCATTGTGTATGAAGCGCGTCAGGTCTCGTTGGACCGTCGCGTGGCGCTGAAGGTCTTGCCGTTTCCCGCGATGCTCGACGAGCGACAGATCGCGCGGTTCGAGAACGAAGCCCGGGCGGCGGCCCAACTCGAGCACCCTCACATCGTCCCCGTATTTTCGGTCGGGTTCGACGGGGGCGTCCATTTCTTCTCCATGCAGTATATCGATGGGCAGCCGCTGAACCGGTTCATCTGCGAGCTGCGCGAGGGGGCCGCGGCGGTTTCGCCAGACCGTGGACACTGGCGGCGGGTGGCCGAGTGGGGCCTCCAAGCGGCCGACGCCCTTCACGGCGCACACCAATGCGGCGTGATCCACCGTGACGTCAAGCCTTCGAACCTACTGGTCGATGGCAAGGGAAAGCTGTGGGTCGCCGACTTCGGCCTGGCCCGCTGTCACACCGACTCCAACCTGACCTCGACCGGCGGGCTGCTCGGGACGGTGAACTACATGAGCCCTGAGCAGGCCGCAGGCCAGGTTGAACCGGTTGACCATCGGACCGACATCTACTCGCTGGGGGTCACCCTCTACGAACTGCTCACCCTGCGCGAGGCCTTTGTCGGGCGCGACCGCCACGATGTGCTGCGGCGGATCCTGGAGGACGAGCCGACTCGCCCTCGGCGGCTCAACCCGGCCATCCCCATCGATCTCGAAACGATCGTCCTCAAGGCGACCGCCAAATCGCCCCAGAAACGCTATCTGACCGCTCGCCACCTGGCCGACGATCTGCGGCGGTTCCTCGACGGCCGTCCGATCCTGGCCCGTCGCGCGACGCTGGCCGACCATGCGAAGAAATGGCTCGGGCGGCACAAGACGCTCGCCTATGCCGGACTGGCGATGCTGTTGGTGGCCGTGCTGGCCATGGCCGTGGCCACCGCCATGATCGCCCGGGCGCAGTCCAGAACCCACGCGGCGCTGAGGGCTGCGGAGACGGCGCTTCGCGGAAAGGCCGAGGCCCTGGAACAGTCGGAACACCATCGCCAACGGTCGGAACAATGGTTCCACCAGGCGCGCGAGGTGCTCAATCGCCTGGCCAAGCGTCACGCCGAGGAACTTCGGGAATTGCCCCAGGCCGACCGCCTCCGGCGGGAACTGCTCCGCGATTCGATCGGCTATTATCGAAGCTTCATCCGCAGTGCGGCCGACGACCCGGCGCTGCGGGCCGACCTGGCGGCCGCCTATTTCCAGGCAGGCAAGCTCTTCGAACGGCTTCCCGAGACGCAGAAGGCCCTCGATGCTTACGAGAACGCGAGAACCACCCTGACCCAACTGGTCCAGGAGCGTCCCGAGGCGGTCGACCTGCATGCCGACCTGGCGCTGTGCCACAACAACATCGGCTTGCTCCGGCACGAGACGGGCGCGGCCGACAAGGCCCTGGCCGCCCTGCGTCAGGCCGTGGCCATCCAGCGGCGGTTGATCGAGCAGACGCACGGGAACCGTCGCTTCCGCTTCGAGTTGGCACTGTCGTTGGGAAACCTCGGCGGGCTGTATCAGCGTCTGGACGCCTCAGAGGCCGCCTATCGGGAATCGCTCCGCCTCTGCCAAGACCTGACCCGGCAGTATCCCGGCGAGCCGCAGTATCTCGGACAGTTGGCGATGGTCTCGAACGATCTCGGCCTGCTGGTCAGCTCCGCCGACTCCGCCCAAGCGGAACGGCTCTGTCGCCAGGCCCTTTCGACTCAGCAGGCGCTCGTGAAGCTTCGCCCG
>JBDKTH010000641.1:0-2373 GCA_039680305.1 Thermoguttaceae bacterium
AATTGGCCACACGGTTTCTCGGCAGCAGCGACCTCTACGAACAAAGCGGGCGCCGACCGTACGCGAGCGTCAACTTTGTGACGGCCCATGACGGATTCACCCTGCAAGACCTCGTCAGCTACAACGAGAAACACAACGAGGCCAACGGCGACAACAATACGGATGGCGATTCGCATAACCGCAGCTGGAATTGCGGCGTCGAAGGAGCGACCACCGACCCGGGGGTCAAGGCCCTGCGGGCCCGGCAAAAGCGGAATTTCATGGCCACGCTCCTCCTGTCGCAGGGGGTGCCCATGATCCGCGGCGGCGACGAACTGGGCCACACCCAAGGGGGCAACAACAACGCCTACTGCCAGGATAACGCGATCAGTTGGCTCGCCTGGGATCTCGACGACGAAGAAAAGGAGTTCCTCGCGTTTGTCCGCAACCTGGTTCATTTCCGCCGCGAGCAACCGGTGCTGAACCGGCGGAAATTCTTCCAGGGACGACCGATTCGCGGTTCCGAGATCAAGGACATTTCCTGGCTGAACACGTCTGGACATGAGATGACCGACGAACAGTGGAACGCCGGATGGATTCAGTGCATTGGCGTGCGTCTGGCCGGCGACATCATCGGCGACGTGGACGAACAAGGAAAACCGCTATTCGGCGATACGATCCTGGTGCTGATCAATGCGTCGCCCAATGCGACGATCTTCCAAGTGCCACCTCACAAGAAGGGGCAGAAGTGGATGTTCGTGTTGGATACCGCGATTGGCGAAGCCCCGAAGCAGACCGAGTTTCGCGAGGGCGACACCTATTTGCTGCAGGACCGCTCCTTGGCCGTCCTGCGAATTCGGTCGCAGGAAGCCGAGGAGTAGTCGATGGATCCCGCTCCAGGCAAGCCGCGTCCCGATCCGCTGTGGTACAAGGACGCGATCATTTACGAGGTGCACGTGAAGGCGTTCCTGGACAGCACCGACGACGGGATTGGCGACTTCCCCGGCCTGACCCAACGTCTGGGCTACCTCCAGGACCTGGGGATCACCGCGGTCTGGCTGCTGCCGTTCTACCCCTCGCCGCTACGGGACGACGGGTATGACATCGCCGATTATTGTGGGGTGCATCCGGCGTATGGCTCCCTGGCCGACTTCGAGCAGTTCGTCGAGGAGGCGCATCGCCGGGGGATCCGCGTCATTACGGAGTTGGTGGTCAACCACACGTCCGATCAGCATCCCTGGTTTCAGCGGGCTCGCCTGGCCGCGCCCGGCTCCCCCGAGCGGGAGTTTTACGTCTGGAGCGACACCGATCTACAGTATGCCGGAGCGCGGATCATCTTCCTCGACTTCGAGAAGTCGAACTGGACCTGGGACGCCGATGCCCAGGCCTACTACTGGCATCGCTTCTTCTCCCACCAGCCCGACTTGAACTACGACAACCCTCTGGTCCGCGAGGCCGTCCTCGATGTCCTGCGGTTCTGGTTCAACCTGGGGGTCGACGGGATGCGGCTCGATGCCGTGCCCTACCTGGTGGAACGGGAAGGCACCAACTGCGAGAATCTCCCGGAAACGCACGCGATCCTGAAGGAGATCCGCCGGGAGCTGGGAAAGCTCTGCCCGGAATGCATGCTCCTGGCCGAGGCCAACCAGTGGCCGGAGGACGTGCGGCCGTATTTCGGCGACGGCGACGAATGTCACATGGCCTTCCATTTTCCCGTCATGCCCCGGATCTTCATGGCGCTGAGCCGGGGCGACCGTTTTCCCATCACCGAAATCCTTCGGCGCACCCCCGAGATTCCCTATGAGTGCCAGTGGGCGATCTTCCTCCGGAACCACGATGAGCTGACGCTCGAAATGGTCACCGATGAAGAACGCGACTATATGTATCGGGAGTACGCCAAGGAGCCGGAGATGCGGCTGAACATGGGGATCCGCCGGCGCCTCGCCCCGCTGATGAACAATCGCCGCCAGCGGATCAACCTGATCAATAGCCTGCTGTTCTCTTTCCCCGGGACGCCGGTGATTTACTATGGCGACGAGCTGGGGATGGGCGACAACGTCTACCTGGGCGACCGGAACGGCGTGCGGACGCCGATGCAGTGGAACGGCAACGTCAACGCCGGGTTCTCCCACGCCGACCCCGCCGCGCTCTACGCTCCGCTCATCGCCGATCCGCAGTATGGTTACCCCCTGGTCAACGTGGAAAGCGAGGAGCGGGATCCGGAATCGCTCTTGAACTGGATGAAGCGGATCATCACCCTGCGCAACCAGCATCCGGTGTTCGGCCGTGGCGAGATGACCGTGCTTCTGCCGGAGAATCGGAAGGTCTTGGCCTACCTGCGGCACGACGGCGGCGAGGTGATCCTGGCGGTGGGCAACCTGGCCAACACAGTCC
>JBDKTH010000596.1:0-7559 GCA_039680305.1 Thermoguttaceae bacterium
AGCGATCCGAATCGACGGTCCGGAACCCGGCGGTCATCTGCCGGTCGGCGTCGTAGAAGGCGACGAACTGCCGCTTCCCCTGGGTCAAAAGCGCAAATCCGACCGGATGCCCCGACCAGACCGGAGCGACCTCCACGACCTGGGCAGGCGGGGCCTGATCCGCAGCGCCCAGCAGCGACAACCAACAGAGCCAAAAAAGACAGCCGTTCATGTCAGTGAATCCCTTTCTCAAGAAGCTACCGTCCGGCCGTCCAGCGGATGCCACGGTGGATCAACTCGGGATAGGCGGGGTTTTGGTAGGCCTTGGCGTCGTGGCCCAGCATCAGATAGAAGACGCGGCTCTTGCCGTAGGTGTGGACCCACGCCAGTTCAGGATCGTTCTTGGGATGGTCGGTCTTCAGCAAGACCTTCGTGTTCGGGGCGGTGTAAAAATCCTTGTAGGTCTCGTCGTGAATCTGGAAATCCTTGAGCCCTTTGGTGATCGGGTGCTCCGGGTCAACGATGGTCACGTTCATGTCCTGATCGTGTGCGTAGCTCGACTTCGTGCACGCCTGGCCGTCGATCACGCCATCGTTGAAGACGTACTTCCCCCCGATCATCTTGCGGTATTCGTCCCAGTTGCGATGGGCGCCGAGGTTATGATGGAGCGGCACAAAGCCGATGCCCGTGTTGAGCAGAGCGATAAAGGCCTTCTGCTGATCGGGTGTGATGCTGCCGGTCATGTCGTACATCACAAGGACGTCGTACTGCTTTTCCAGCCCCGGCTTCAGGAGGCTGGCGTCCTTGGGCATGTGGGCCACCGTGTAGGTGATGTCCGTCATCCGGTCGAACATGGCGAAGAACGGCTTTTCGTCGAACGCGTGCCCGCCGACGAACAGCAGCACGCGGATCTTGCCCGCGGCCGGCTCCTGGGCGACGGCCGAAGCCGCAAAGGGACCGACCAGGACACTCAGCAGCAGCATCGAACAGAGGGCTTTCATGGGGTTCTCCTTGGTGCGGGGCTACGACGATCACTCTACGAGCCGTGACAAGACACGTCAAGCGATTCAGGCGGCCGAACCGCCAGAAACAATCCACCCCACATGGGCGGGAAGAATCATTCCGCCCGTCGTGGCAATCCGCTATACTGACCCTTACCCCTTCCCGTTCACGGATGACCAATGCCGAGAGTGCTGATCGTCAACATGCCCTTCTCCAATCTCCGGTGGCCGAACCTGGGCCCCAGCCTGTTGAAGGCCGGCCTCGTGCGGCGCGGGATTGGCTGCGATCTTGCCTATTTCAACTTCGATTTCGCGGAACGCGTGGGCCTCGAGCACTACTACTGGATCGCCGACTATTTCGCCTTTGTCCTGGGCGGCGAGCGACTGTTTGCCAAACGCTACTTCGAGGACCAGCTTCCCAGCGATGAGCGATACTTCCGCGACGTGCTCCTCGACGCCGACGACGGACTGACCAACGACGACCGGCGCGACTACGAAGCAACGATCCAACACGTCGATCCGTTCCTCGATCAGTGCATGGCCGCGGTCGACTGGGCGCAGTATGCGATCGTGGGCTTTGCCGCCACATTCCAGCAGACGATGCCGTCGCTTTGTCTCGCTCAGCGGATCAAGAAGCGGCGTCCGCAGCCCACGATCGTCTTCGGCGGCGCGGCCTGCGAAGGGGAGATGGGGATCGAGCTGTTGCGACAGTTTGCCGAGATCGACTACGTCTTCCTGGGCGAGGCCGACCGGACCTTCCCGGCCCTCGTGGAACAGATCCTCGCGGGCCAAACGGTCGAACTGCCGCCGGGCGTCGTGGGGCGGCAGTCGCTGCTGACCGAGGCATCCGCGGATTGTGCGGTTCCCGCGTTGCACAACCGGGACCTGAGCCTGGTCGAGGATCTCGATGAGTTACCGTATCCGGACTTTGACGATTACTTCGCGCGCCTCGTGGCCAGCCCCCTGAAGGATCAGATCGATCCGCTGTTGTTCTACGAGACCTCACGGGGCTGCTGGTGGGGCCAGAAACACCACTGCAAGTTCTGTGGCCTCAACGGCAGCTCGCTTGCCTTTCGCAGCAAGTCGCCGAAGCGGGCGGTTGAGGAGTTGCGCCACCTGGTCAAACGATATGGGGTGTACAAGGCCGCCGCGTCCGACAATATCTTCGACTACCGCTACTTCGACACCTTCCTGCCCTTGCTCAAGGAGGCCAAGCTCGGCCTGGAATTCGTCTACGAGATGAAGACCAACCTCACTCGCCAACAGGTGGAAACGCTGTTGGAGGCCGGTCTGGGGGCCGCCCAACTGGGCATCGAAACGTTCATCACGCCGGTGCTGCGATTGGCCGGCAAGGGTGCCAGTGCGCTGCAGAACCTGCAGACGCTCAAGTGGTTCTCAGAGCCGGGAATCGAAGTGAAGTGGAATCTCCTCTACGGTTTCCCCGGCGAGAATCCGGCCGACTATACGACGCTGGCCAAGCTCTTGCCGCTGCTCTACCACTTGCATCCGCCAATGGCGGTTGGCCGGGTGCGCATGGACCGTTTTTCTCCGTATTTCGAGGCCCCAGATGTGTATGGGATGGTCAACCCACGGCCGAACGAGGCGTTCCGCTATACGTATCCCTTTTCCAAAGAATCGCTCGCCCGGCTGGCCTACTACTATGAATTCGACTACGCGGACCGGCGCGATCCGCTGAACTACGTCGAGCCGGTGCTGGAGGCCGTGGAGAAGTGGCAGCGGCTCCACGGCACGGTGACGCTCCGCTCCTGGGACCGCCCCGACGGTGTGCTGATCGTTCACGATACGCGCCCCTCTGCGACCGCCTTTCAGCACCGGATGACCGACCTGGACCGGGCGATCTACCTCTACTGCGACACGGGCCGGTCGCTAAAGAAGGTCGTGGAATTCGCCTCCCAGAACGCCAACGGCCAACCGGTTGACCCGCGGAAGATCGAACGGCTTCTCGACCAGTGGGTCGCCGCCGGGCTGATGGTCTATCTCGACGATCGGTATCTGAGTCTCGCCCTCTGGACGCCGAAGGAGGAGCGGTGACAGACGCTCAGCATACGTGCTGAGGCCAAAACGGGTTTCCTGGCATCTACCATCAAGCATCGTTCGCCCCCCCGCGGGTGGCTGCCGATGCGGCGGCAAGAAGTCCTGGACGACGGCCATCGTTTGGCTTAATCTGGAAAGAGTCCTTCCGCACACGAATCCCGCCTCGCTGCACAGGAGTCCCACCGATGATGAGGACGCAACCCATGTTACTCCAGTCACTTTTGGCAGTGGCGGTCTTCGGGGTAGGGATGCTCAGTGAGGCGAGCGCCCAACTCTACCGCTCTCCGCAGGCCGTGGCGGTCGCGCC
Organism: Thermoguttaceae bacterium; assembly: GCA_039680305.1. Classification (GTDB taxonomy): domain Bacteria; phylum Planctomycetota; class Planctomycetia; order Pirellulales; family Thermoguttaceae; genus JBDKTH01. Next base: position 3,343 of record JBDKTH010000596.1, read on the forward strand.
GGATGGAAAGCGGCTGTACGTCGCCGACAAGACGGCCAACTGCGTGGTCGTGCTGGATCTGGCCGCGGGAAAGGCGGTCAGAGAGATCGGCATACCGAACGAGCCGAATGGGCTGGTGCTGTCGGCCGATGGCAGCAAGCTCTTTGTGGCGGAACGCAAGGCCCACGCCGTCGCGGTGATCGACACGGCCACCGGGAAGGTTGCTGGACGAATCTCCGTTGGGTCCTGGCCCGTTGCCGTGACGCTGGCCGAGTCCAACAAGCGGCTCTACACCTGTAACCGCGGCGACGACTCGGTCTCCATCGTTGATCTCGTGACGGGCAAGGAAATCAAACGGATTCAGGTCGTGCGCGAGCCGGCCTGCGCCGCAGCGACACCCGACGGAACGCGAATCGTGGTGGGCAACTTCCTGCCCCAGGGCGCCGGCACGGATCCGGCCCTTTCGTCGCTGGTGAGCATTCTCGATGCGGCCCGGCAGGAACAGATCGCCACGGTCAAGCTTCCCCCCGGCTCGACGACCGTGAGCGGTGCCGCCATCAATCCGAACGGCAAATGGGCCTATCTGGTCCACTCGCTCGGACGATTCACGCTGCCGATCACCCAGTTGGAACGCGGCTGGGTGCACACGTATGCCATGAGCATCATCGACGTCAAGGCGGCGAGCCTCTATGCCACGGTGCTCTTGGACGACCTGGTTAGCGGCGCTGCCGACCCCTGGGCCGTAGCCTGTTCCGCCGACGGCAAGACCGCCTGGGTCAGCCACGCAGGAACGCACGAGGTCTCCATCCTCGACATAGGCCGTCTCCACGACCTCCTCGAAGGCAGGCTGCCGCCGGAGCTGGCTCAAGTGAAAGAGGCGGTGCGCGATAACATCTGGGTTCGCATCAGCCAGAACCGCGGCGAGATTCCCCAGTTGGCCAACGACTTGACGGCACTCTACATCGCCGGGGTGCTCCGCCGCGTGCCCTCAGGCGGTGAGGGGCCTCGCGGGCTGACCGTCGCGCCGGATGGCCAGAGGCTTTACGTAACCAATTACTTCTCCGGCACGGTGGCCTCGCTCGATTCGACCAGCGGGAAGACCCTTAGGAGCATCGCCGTCGGGCCGCAACCCAAGGCGAATGCGGCTCGCCGGGGCGAATTGTACTTTCACGACGCTCGCCGCTGTTTCCAACGCTGGCACAGTTGTGCCTCGTGCCACCCAGACGGACGCGTCGACGCTCTGCCCTGGGATTTCATGCGCGACGGGATCGGCAACGGCAAGGACGTGATCAACCTGGCGGGAATCTCGCACACCTCGCCCCATAACCGCCGGGCAACCCGCCCCGATCCGCGGGAGTGCATGCGCACCGGGGTGATCGGCAGCCACCTGATCGTCCCTCAGCCAGACGACGTCGACGATCTGTTGGCCTACGTCGTCTCGCTCCAGCCGGAGATCAACCCAAGGTCGCCCCAGTTGGGCGAAGCCGCCAGACGCGGCAAAGCGATCTTCGAGGGAAAGGCCGGCTGCGCCCACTGCCATCCGGTGCCCTACTTCACGGATGGGAAGATGCACAACGTGGGCATGATCACGCCCTCGGAGCCCGATGGGAAGTATGACACTCCCTCACTGATCGAAGCCTACCGGACCGCTCCCTACTATCACGATGGTCGCGCGGCAACGCTCAAAGAGGCCCTCACGACCAGCGACCACGACGGGAAGCACGGCCATACCAAAGACCTCACTCCTCAGGAACTCGACGACCTGGCGGCATACGTGCTATCGCTGTAGGACGCCAGACGGTTGCCCGCGGTTCAGCACCACTCGATTCCCATGCGGTGGCGATCAGAGGCGACGGTTTTCGCGAATCGTACAACCGCCTTCATCAGGAAGCCGTGGTAGAGCGCGCGAACCTCGCTTCCGATAGCGATCCCCGGATCGCGGGGCAGAAGAAGGCCCAGGCCGCCGAACGACTCGTCCATGATCGTTGCGGGTATCTTGCGGCCGTCGTAATAGATGGTGGTTCGCCCGATTTCCGGAGGAACTCGCGTCCATTTCCGGCGGTCGAGCAGGTCACGCGGTGGAGTGCTTGGTTCTGAATTGGTTTGTAGTAGGCTGTCCATGGATTGTCCCTCCACTCTCGGCTAGGGGCACATGGGCTCACATGGCCAAAGGGATATTGCCCTCGATCTTGGACAGGAGCCCCGCAAATCAACCCTTTCTACTATCTAGCTTGTTAGTGGCCGCTGTGCATCCCGAAAGGTGGGTTTTGACGCAATTCAAACCCCACGTGTGACTACGGACGGGAGGCATCCCCTCCCGTCCGGATTAGTGCAGCCGATACAGGGCGTATCACCCTCCCCTCTGTTGCGCAAAATGAATGTCTTTCATGATGTTTCCGCTTATTTGCCCACTGGGGTCGCCGGGAAGATGCGGACGAGCACCACGCCGTGGCTTCGCACCACCGTCTCGAACTGGTCGTCAAACAGGCCCAGGTCCTTTTGACGCCACAGGTCGCGGATCCGCTGCTTTCCGTGAACGCCCAGGTCGGCCCAGCGAATTCGGACCGTGGTCTCCCGGTCGCCCACATTGAACAGCCCGACCGCCTTGGTGCCGTCCTCCAGTTCCTTGACGAGGGCCTCGCCGCCCGGGACGTCGATCTGGTGGGCCTGGCGGCCGAGAGGATCCTGGTTAAGCTCCAGGACCTCATCGTTGGTCAGGAGACTCATGGTGAACTCGTCGAGCCGCTCGATGGGACAGCCGATGATCATCGGCGCCGACCAGAGGCACCAGAGACTGATGTGCGAGTATTGCTCGTCGGGCGTCAGGCGTGTCGGGGCCAACGGCTTGAGGTCCCAGCCGCCCAGGAGCCCCACACGCAGCGGGCAGGGCATGTTCCAGTGGCCCGGCCGATTGTAGGCCTCCCATTCCTTGTGAAGGATCCAGAGATCGCGAACGCCCAAGGCCCACTTCTGCTGGGCAGCGGGTAGCTGCGACTTGTCCCAGACGTCGACCAGGTCGCCGGCGGTGCGGCAGAGGTTGGCGGTCCGGGTAAAAAACGCGGCCTGGGCCAGCGGGGCGGAATTGGAGAGTTCCAACGCCACGTCCCGCCCACAATCTCGCAATGCGTCGGCCATGCGCTGAGCCAGTTCAGGCCGATCGATGCCCCAATCGTACTTGGCGTAGTCAAAGCCCCACTCGGCCCACTGCCGGGCGTCGTTGGCCTCAAACGTATACTTGCCGTGCCGCCAGCCGCGCGAGGCGGGCTTCGGCTTCGTCCAGGACCCGTCGGGGCTATCGCTCGAGCCGCCGACAAACCCCGCGTAGCTCGTCTTCCACGGGGTGGAATAGATGCCGGCCTTGAGACCCATCGCGTGCAGATCGTCGCAAAACGCCTTCAGGTCGCCGAACTTCTCGTTGGGCTGAATGGCGTTGTGCTTGCCGCCGCGATGGCCCTGCCAGCCGTCGTCGATATTGATGTACGAGTAGCCATGCTGAACGAGCCCGGTCTTGACCATCGCCTCGGCCGAAGCACGAACATGGGCCTCGGTGACCGTGGGGCCCCGGCCGCCCCACGTGTTACAGCCCATCAGCGGCGTGAGCAAGATCTCGTCGCCGACCACGATCCGCAGTTCCCGTTCGGCAGCGCCGAGGGCATTCTGGGCCTTGAGCGTCACGCGGTACGTCCCCGGCTTGGCAACCGAGCCGGTGAGGAAGCCCGTGGCTTCATCGATCTTCACCCCCTCGGGGAGCCCGGAGGCCGAAAACCGCATGGGCCGCTGGCCCGTGGCCGCGATCGTGTACAGCAGCGTGTGCCCCGGCCGGACACCGAACACCTTCGCCCCGTTGATTCGCGGCTCGGGCGAAGGTTTCGGGGTGAGGATCTCGGGCTGAGCGGTCGGAGTCGTCTGGGGTTGTTGGGCGTGCAAGGGAACGGCCATCAGGAGTAGAGCGAACAGGGATACGAAGCGTGCCATGATCGAAGCTCCTTCGGTGGTAAACGAGTCAAGTGTAGGTTATCGTGCCGCTGCCCCTCATTCCCACCCTTTTCGGATGGGGAGTGTTGGGACTACAGCTCCGCCAGCTTGGTGCGGGCGAGGAAGTGGTCGACATCCAGGTGCAGGGCCCGTTCAAACACGCGTTTTGCCTCAGCGCGGTTCCCCTTGCCGAGCAGCCCGAGGCCGATCTGGTAGTGGGCCTCGGCCTTGCGGAACGCTTCCGGCGGCTCCACGCCGAACTT
>JBDKTH010000851.1:0-3626 GCA_039680305.1 Thermoguttaceae bacterium
CTTCCGCCTTGCGCACCGCGTCGCGGAGCGAATCCCGGCGGTCTTTGACGCCAAGAAGCTTGACCACGACCTTCTTCCCATTGGGCAGTTCCACCTCCTGCGACTCGCCGACCTTCAGGTCGACGACCCGGACCAACGGCTGAACGGTCGGCGCCGGTTCGGCCACGGCATGGCCAGCCATCACGAAGCAGCTCAACAGTGCAGTCAGGACACGGCAACGCATGGCGAGTTCTCCAAAGGGAAACAGCGGGGGTTCGTGCCACTTCCGTTCGAGCGGTTGACGCAAGTCTTTGTCTAGCCCGGTCGCTTGCGACCGGAGGACCACGTGGAACCGTGGGGCTACTTCAACTTATAGATCACCGCCATGCCGTCGTCCTTGAGGTCCGAGGCACGGATGATCACCATGTGGTAGTTCGGATCGTTCTTCACCGCGTCGAGAAAATCCTGCATGCTGCGGGCCGATTTGATCACGTTGTCGGCCACGATCACCGCCCCGGGCTTCAACTTCGGTTCGAGCCCCTTGAAGTACTTCAGATAGTCGCGCTTGACCGCGTCGAGAAAGACGAAGTCAAACGTTCCTTCCAGCGCCGGGATGACCTTGAGGGCGTCGCCTTCGACCACGGTCACCACGTTTTCCAGCCGCATCTGCTTGAGGTTCTCCCGGGCGGCGGCGACCATCTTCGGGTCGATGTCGACGGTGGACAGGTGTCCGCCGTTGCGTTCGAAGCCCAGGCCCATGAGCATGGCCCCGTAGCCGGTGGCCGTGCCGATCTCGACGCCGCGTTTGGCCCCGGAGGCCTCGACCAGGATTCGCAAAAAGGCCGCATCGCCGGGCGCCGTGTTCAGGCCGATCCGCTGGAACTCGCGGATGAACTTGTCACGAAACTGCTCAAGGGCAGTGGGGGCGGCCGCCCCCCCAGAGTCCGCCGATTCCGCCGCCGGGAGCCGTCCGGGCAAGATCCCGCCGAGCATGAGGACGCCGCAAACCACCAGCCAACGTGTGCAAGGAGCGTACTTCACGACCAATACCCTTCCCAAAATAGTGTGTCGAAGTCAGACTACTCTTCGAACCACCATGCTACGGTCGCGATGCCCGGGATGCAATTCTCCAACTCCGTCTTGTCAGACCGCGGGCAACCCGGGAGAATACCCCTTGAGGCCGGCCGCCGAGGGCCTGGCCATGGCCTGAGGAATCGTGAGTGACGCTCGCTGGTGACGATGAATTCGAACGACCATAGTGCCGCTTTTATCGAAACCCAGCGGCTGGTGCGCGAGTATCAGGTGGGCGGCGAGGCCGTGCGCGCGCTGGACGGCATCAGTCTCCAGGCCGCCCGCGGCGAATTCCTGGCCGTGCTCGGCGTCAGCGGGTCGGGCAAGTCGACGCTCCTGCACCTCCTGGGCGGACTCGACACGCCGACCGCGGGGAGCATCCTCGTCGGGGGACGGGAGTTGGGGACCTTCACCAGCCACGAGCGGACCCTCTATCGCCGCACGACCGTGGGCTACGTCTTCCAGTCGTATTACCTCGTGACCAACCTTACGTCGGAGGAAAACGTGGCCCTGGCCCTGATCTTTCAGGGAACCTTCGGCGACGCGCGTCGCCGCCGGGCGGCCGAGGCGATCGAGCGCCTGGGGATCGCCCACCGGGCTCGCCACCGGCCCGGCCAACTCAGCGGCGGCGAACAACAGCGCGTGGCCATCGCCCGGGCGATCGTCCACCAGCCGCCGCTCCTGCTGGCCGATGAGCCGACCGGCAATCTCGATCACGCGACCGCCGCCGACGTGATGGCCCGGTTGCACGCCACCTGCCGCGACCTCGAAACAACGGTGATCATGGTCACGCACGACCGCGAGATGGCCGCCCGGTTTGCCGATCGGACGATCCAAATGCGCGACGGGCGCGTGGTGGACGGGGAGGTCTTCACGCCATGAGAGCCTGGCGCATTGCGCAACTGGCCCTGTCCGGACTCCGCCGGGCCCCGCTCCGCGTGGTGCTCACGACGCTCGGCGTGGCGATCGCCTGCGGGGCGATGGTCACGATGGTCGCCTTTGCCTTGGGGATCGAGCAGCAGGCGGAGACGCCGTTCCGACTGCTGGATCTGTTCAAGAACATCCAGGTCACGCCCAAGAGCCGGGAGGAGGCGAAGAACGCCCCGACCCTGAACGACGAGACGCTGGCAAGTCTGGAGAAGATTCCCGGCGTGGAGATCGTCTATCCCGACATCCGGATCAAGAACCTGACGCTCCGTCTCGGCAAGAAGACCGTCAATGCCACGGCATTGGCCATGCCCCGCGAGGCCCTGCTGTTTGGCGGGACCGGCGAGGTCCTGGCCGCCGGACAGTTCTTCACCAACGACAACGGCCGCGAGGTCTTGCTCGGCCAGAGGATCGTTTCCAGTCTGGGGATCGCCTCGTCCGAGGCGGCGATCGGCCAGCGAGTCACGCTGGAGGTGGCCGGCTTTGCGCCGACGGAAAAAGGCACCTTCGCGGTCCAGCGGCGCGAGATCGAGGTGGTCGTGGTCGGCGTGCTCGACATCTCGCCGCTGATGCCCAAGCATGTCCAGCGGGCCGTGCTGTTGCCCGTCGGCCTGATGAAGGAGATCCCTCGGCTGTACGACGAAAGCGTGCTCAGCATGCTCCGTGGGGGCGTCAGCGCCGCGGTGACCTATCCGGCCGCCACGGTTCGGGTCCGCGACCACGCCGAGTTGGACGCGGTCGAGGCCCAGATCCGCCGCTTGGGCTTCAACACGCGCACCATCTTGAGCCGGTTCCAGGAGATGCAGTTGTTCTTCGTGTTTTTCGAGGTGCTGCTCGGGTCGGTCGGCGCGGTGGCCCTGCTGGTGGCCGCGTTGGGGATCGTCAACACGCTCTTGATGTCGGTGCTGGAACGCTACCAGGAGATCGGCATCTACAAGGCCCTGGGCGCCTCCGACGGCGACCTGATCGTGATGTTCCTCACCGAGGCCGGGATCATTGGCCTGTTGGGCGGCCTGGGCGGCCTGGCCCTGGGCTGGGGCGTGGCCTGGGCGATCGGTCTGGCGGTGTACGCCTACGCCCACACCCGTCACGTCGTTGGCCAAGTCGACCTGTTCGCCTTCCCCTGGTGGCTGCTGGGCCTCACCCTCCTTTTCTCGGCCCTGGTCAGCGTCCTGGCCGGCGTCTACCCGGCCCTCCGCGCGGCCCGGATTGATCCGATCCGCGTGCTGAAGGATTGAGGGGCGTTCCCTGATAGGTTTTTGACGAACAAAGCCGGTAAGGTAGGCGGTGCCGAGCTTGCGAGGCCCGCCACGGCACTGCCACGGATCTGGCTTGTCCTCGCAAGCTCGGCACCGCCCTACCTTTACTTCATTGCCGGTCTTGTCCGCCTTCACGGCCCTTCCGCCTCAAGGCCGGCGGGCTGCAGCCACGGCAACTCGTTCATCGCGATCCGGGGACTCGCCCCGCGGCGCTCCAGGGCCCGTGTGATCGCCTGGCCTGCGCGATCAACGGTCCGGGCGACCAACGCTTCGAGATCGGCCCCTTGGCGCTGGAGGATCAGCTCGCCGGCCCCCCGGGTCGTAATCCGCAGTTGGCAACGTTTGTCCGGCCCGCCGCGGGGGCCATTCTCGTCGCTGATCGCCACCGCC
>JBDKTH010000733.1:0-9863 GCA_039680305.1 Thermoguttaceae bacterium
CTGACGTTCATGAGGATCTCGCGCAGCACCCGTTCGTGAACCGCCTCGTCTTGGGTGACATGGCGTGCCGAGTCGAGAGAATGCCGGATCAGGCAAGGGATACAATCGAAGGTGGTCTGCATGGAGGGGAAACTGCAAATTGAAAAATGTGAACTGCAAAATGTAGATTGTATATTGTTGACGGCCAACTGCCAATTTGCATTTTGCAGTTTACATTTTTCAATTTGCAATTCCCGATCAAGCGGTGGCATCGAGAATGGCGTCGACCAGGGTATCAGCGGCGGTCGTTTTGGAAAGGTAGACGGTGGCCCCGGCCTCACGCATCGCCCGCGGCATGTCTTCTTCCTCGTGCATCGACAGGCCGATGACGCGCACGTCGGGCATCTCGCTGGTGATGTGGCGTGTGGCCTCGATGCCGTTGAGTTTCGGCATGCTGACGTCCATCAGGACCACGTCGGGCTTGGTCTCGCGAGCCATGGCGACCGCCTCCTCGCCGTCGCGAGCCTCGCCCACCAGGTCGATCTCCGGCCGTTCGCGCAGCAGATCGGCCAGCCCTTTGCGCACCACGGGATGGTCGTCGGCCAGCAGGACGCGAACCAGGCCGGTAGGTACCCGGACAAAAGGAGGCGGTGGATGTGCAGCGACGGCTCGCGCGGAGACGGGTTCCTCCTCCTCGGGGATGCCTTCCGGAACTGCGGCTCCGGGCAGTGGGGGCTGACGCAAGGGGGCGACGATGACCACCCGCGTGCCGCGGCCCGACGCCGACTGGATCTCCAGCCGACCGCCCAGCAATTCCAACCGCTCGCGGATGTTGAACAGCCCGAAGCCGCCGGGAATGCCCGCCGTGACCTCCAGCCGGGTCGGGTCAAAGCCGACCCCCATATCGCTGACCTCGATCCGCAAGTAGCCGCCGTTGAGCCGGCTCATGCGCACGCGAGCCGTGTCGGTCTCGGCATGCTCGACGACGTTGGAGAGCAGTTCGCGGACCGCCTGAAAGAGAAAGACCCGCGTGCCTTCATCCGAGGGCTCTGCCCGCGGATCGACCTCCAGGTGCATCGCCAGACGGTATTTCTCCTGCATCTGGCTGCCCAGCCACTCCAGCGCCCCGGTGAGCCCCGCATTGTAGAGAACGGGCGGGCTCAGCTCGACGGTCAACGAACGGGATTCGGCGATCGATTCCTGGAGCAGGTCGTCGATCTGGGCGACGGTCCGCTGCGTCTTTTCGTCCTGCACCTGCCGATGCAGGCTGGCTACCTTCATGCGGGCTACGACCAGGAGCTGGTGCAGTTGATTGTGAAGGGCCTGGGCCAGGCGGCGGCGTTCCCGCTGCTCGGCCTGGGCCAGCTCCGAGGCCAGGGCCCGCAACTGCGAGGTCCGATGCTCGGCCACCGCGGTTCGCTCGGCGACGCGTTGTTCGAGGGTTTCGTTGAGCGCCTTGAGCTGCTCCTCGGCGTGCTTGCGTTCGCTGATGTCGGTGAACGCCGTTTTGCAGAAGATCCCCTGCTTGTCATCTTCCTCAATCGGGATACTGCGCAGTTGGACCTCGATCTGCCGGCCGTCTTTGGCCTGGAGCGTCACCTCGGACGTCACCGCGTGACGCTGCTGCACGCATTCCCGCACGTGGCGCAGGAAGGCCTCGCGATCCTCGCGGGCCACATAGTCGACGAACGGATAGCCGGTCAGCCCTTCCCGGTCGGTTCCCAGGAGCTGAGCCCCGGCCAGATTGATCTCCTGAACGTATCCGTCCTCGTCCAGGTTGACATAGCCCAGGGGCGCGAAATCATAGAGGTCGACGTATCGATCCCGGTAACGTTCCAGTTGTTGGACGGCCTTGTGCAACCGGTCGTTTTCCACCTCGAGCGTCGTTCGCTGGCTCTCGCATCCCTGGACGAGACGGTGGACTTCTTCTCGCTTTGGCGTGTCCAGGTCGCTTATATGCGTGCGTAAGAGGTGCTCCACGCGCCGGCACAAACGCGCAGAATCCTCCGGGCGCGATACGTCTTGGTCTGCCATGCATTGCCTCTGGGGAGAATCGAAAGCCAGCGAGGACGAGCGTCTGTGGTAAGTCTGAGGTGCAACTGATGATGAACGGGCAAAACCCACTAAAAATTCTACCGGTGGGCATGTATGGCGAGCGGGTTTTGTGCGGTTGCACAAAATTACCGCGGCCAGCAGAGCGATTATGGCCTGGAGAACCGCTAGTCGTTGTGCAATCTGCACCATGCGGGGCCCACCAGACACCTTTGTTGAGCTGCTGGGTGATGATTAGCTAGCAGTGATGACTGCGGAGGAGACGACGGGCTTTTGCCCCACGGGCCGCCTCTCATCGGCCGCGAACCTGCGTCCGGTACTCGCGCGGCGAGAGGCCGGTGGCCTGTTTGAAGGCATAGGCTAAATACTCCCGGGAACGGAAGCCGGCGGCAATGGCCACGTCGGGGACGGGCATATCAGTGTCGGCCAGCAGGCGCTTGGCGCGTTCCAAGTGAACGCGGCGGATCTCGGCCGCCGGCGAGCGGCCCAGCGTCTCCTGGAACCGCCGCTCCAGCCAACTGCGTGAGACGGGCACGTCGCGAAGAATGTCGCTCACCTGGATCGGCTCCTGGGCATGGTCGCGGATGAAGGCCACGGCCCGGGCCAGGTCTTCGTCGGCGATCGCCAGGGTGTTGGTCGACTGGCGCACGATGACTTGCGTTGGTTGGATCAGAATGGGCTCCTTGGGGGTCGGTTCGCCTTTCAAGAGCCGATCGAGCAGCGCGGCCGCCTCGAAACCGACCTGCTCCGAGGTCAGGGCGACTCCGGAGAGCGGCGGCGCGCACGTTTCACAGAGCAGGTAGTCCTCGTCGCCGCCGAGCACGGCCACCTGCTCGGGCACCAACAGGCCGGCCGCCCGGCAGGCGTTGAGCACCTCCCGGCCCCGGTCGGTCGTCCAGGTGACCACGCCCACCGGCTTGGGCAACTCCAGAAGCCAGCGCTCCAGATCCTTTTGCCGGGCCTGCCACGACATTCCCGGGGCGTTGCGGTGCCGGGAGCGGTAGAGCGAGCAGGAGTAGCCGGCCTGGGTCAGCGTCTGGACAAACCACTCGTAATGAATCTCCACGTAGGAATACCGCAGCGGGCCGACATAGGCGAAGTGCCGGAAGCCGCGATCCATCAGATGCTCGGCCGCCAGCCGCGCCCCGGCGTGCAGGTCGCAGGTGACCGTGGGAAACTTCGTGCCCGGCACGCGCGCGGAAGAAATATTGACGACCTTCGCCGGCACCCGGGCCAGGTAGCGGGCCATCTCGCGACTCGCTACGCGGGCAATGACTCCCTCGCCCCGCCAGCCACGCGGCAATCGCCCCGGCGCCTGCTGCCCCCGCGGCTCAATCCAGAGGTCCCACTTCGCGTGCTGCTGGGCGTAGCGTCCGATGCCGCGGATCATGCGGCGGCCGAAGTCGGTGGCCGTATCGACCAGCAGGGCCACACGTCGGCTTTCATCGTTCATCGGCGGATCTCCTTCGGCTTCACGTCCCTTCGGCCGGGTTCCCGGATGCCCGTTTTCCTGGCCGCGATTATACCGCGCCGCACGGGGGGCGGAAAAGATCTTACCTTTTTTACGCACCTTTGCATTGACCCCATCGGTATATCGGAACGATAATCGCCAACATGCGACGTGGAACCGGCACGAACCATTCAACAGTGGAGTCGCGATCATGGACAAGGCAGTCGCCCTCTTATGCGTGGGGTATCTCGGCACGTGCTTCTCGCTGCTCGGCGCGACGAGCGTGAAGCTCATGCCCCGTTTGGGGATCGACAAGGGCCGCTTCGGCACGATGATCTCCATCTTCATGTCTGTCTGCCTGGTGGCGTCGCTGATTGCCGGTCCGACGTTGGACCAGGTGGGCTACCGGCCGATGGCCTTGACCGGTTTCTCGCTCACGGCCGTGGCGATCATGCTGCTGGCCGCCGCCAACACGTTTGCCGGTGCGGTGGGGGCGTGCATGCTCCTGGGCGTCGGCGCGATCGCGCTGAACACGGCCGGCAACACGCTGATCCCGGTCGTCCTGTTCGACGGCAAGAACCCGGCGGCGGCGAGCAACCTGGGGAACGTGTTCTTCGGGCTCGGCCTGCTGCTGACGCCCTTGACGGCGGCCGCGCTGTTCCGCCGGACCTCCTACGAGAAGGCTCTTCTCACCTTGGGGGCGCTGGTCCTCGTGCCGCTTCCGTTGGTCCTGGTCGCGACCTTCCCGGCTAGCCGGGCAAGCTTCGTGCCCGCTCAGGCCGTGGCATTGCTGGCCAATCCGGTGGTCGTGGTCGCCGGGCTGGTGCTGTTCTGCTACTTCGGCCTGGAAGCGTCGTTTGCCCATTGGCTGCCGGCGTTCGGCAAAGAGGTGCTCGCCCAGGCCCGGCCCGACCTGGAATCGCGCACGTCCGATGCAATTGCCCAGCGTCTCTTGTCCTGGTTTGCCGTGGGGATGATGCTCGGTCGGTTCCTGGTCAGCCAGATCCCGACGATCACGAAATACGGCGCGTGGTTCATCGTGGGGGCCGCCGTGCTCGCCGCGGCAATCATCTTCGCGATGACTCGCGTGCGGAGCGTGCTCCAGGCTCGGGGGCTGTCGGCCCTTTCCGGGCTGGTGTTCGGGCTCTGCTTTCCCACGACGGTCGGCGTGACGCTGGCCCAATTCCCCCGCGACGTCTACGGGACCGTGTTTGGCGTGATCTTCGCCATCGGACTGGTCGGCTGCGTGATCGTACCCAAGCTGATCGGCAATGTGGCCCGGCGCTCGTCGATCCAGCAGGGGATGCGTTACCTGCTCCCGCTGTGCGTAGCCCTCTTCGGGCTGGCGATTGCGATGGGATACGTGAAAACGCCCGGGCCATCCATGTGAGGAAGCAGCCATGACACGACCTGTAACGCTCGTCACCGGACAATGGACCGACCTGCCCCTGGCGGAGCTGGCCCCCAAGGCCGCGGCGTGGGGCTACGACGGCCTGGAACTGGTCTGCCGCAGTGGCTATATCGACGTGGCCCAGGCGGCCGTGAGCAAGGACTACTGCCAAGAGCGGCTCGGGATCCTCAAGGAGAACGGGCTCCGGGTGTTCGCGATCAGCAACCATGCGGCCGGCCATCTCGTCTGTGACCTGAATGACGACAGCCGAACCGATGTCCTGGCCCCGCCCGACTGCGCGGGCAACGCCGAGCGAAAGCGCCAGTGGGCGATCGAGGCGATGAAGAACACGGCCCGCGCGGCGCGAAACCTCGGCGTCGACGTGGTGACCGGGTTCACCGGCTCGTCGATCTGGCATCTCCTCTACCGCTTCCCCCCCGTGCCCGAGGCGTGGATCGAGGAGGGCTTCGCTCAGTTTGCCCGGCTCTGGAATCCGATTCTCGACGTCTTCGACACCTGCGGCGTGCGTTTTGCCCTGGAGGTCCACCCGGCGCAGATCGCCTTTGATCTGGTCACTGCCCGGCGGGCCCTGGAGGCGATCGGGCATCGCCCGGCGTTCGGGTTCAACTTTGATCCGAGCCACCTGTTGTGGCAGATGATCGACCCAGTGCGGTTCCTGCACGAATTTTCCGACCGGATCTACCACGTGCACGTCAAGGACGTGGCCCTGCGCTTCGACGGCGCCACGGGGATTCTCGGCTCGCACCTGCGTTTCGGCGACCCGCGGCGAGCCTGGGACTTCCGCTCGCCGGGCCATGGCGACGTGAAGTTCGAAGAGATTTTCCGCACGCTCAACCAGATCGGCTACCAGGGGCCGCTTTCCGTGGAGTGGGAAGACTCCGGGATGAATCGCCTGCAAGGGGCCCGCGAGGCGTGCGAGTTCGTCAAGCGGCTGGATACTTCACCGTCGACGACCATGTTCGATGCCGCGTTTGACAGGCACTGATCGCCAGAGGGTTCAATACATCAGGGCGGCCGACGCAACCTGTGCGTGAATGCGAACTAGTGTTTCCCTTTTTAGGTTTCAACGCTGGATGACCAGCAGGAGTAGTTTTTCGTGAAGCTGTTTCTGGATACGGCCCAAGTGGAGCAGATTCGTGAGGCGTGCAGCTGGGGGATCGTCGATGGCGTGACGACCAACCCGACGCTGGTCAACAAGTCGGGACGCGAGCCGAGCGAGCTGTATGGCGAGATCTGCCGCATTGTCCCCGGCCCGGTGAGCCTGGAGTGCATTGCGACCGACGCCGACGGGATCGTGGCCGAGGCCCAGCAACTGGCCAAGATCGCCGACAACGTCGTGATCAAGGTTCCCGTGATGCGCGAAGGGCTGATCGCCGTGAAGCGGCTGGCGGCCATGGGCATCAAGACCAACGTGACGGTCATCCATTCGCCGCTGCAGGCCATGCTGGCCGCCAAGTGCGGGGCGACCTATGTCAGCCCGTTCGTCGGACGGTTGGATTCGGTCGGCCACGTGGGCATGGAGATGATCCACCAGATCCGGACGATCTTCGACAACTACGATTTCGCCACGGAGATCCTCGTGGCCTCCGCCCGCCACCCCTTGCACGTCCTCGAATCGGCCCTGGCCGGCGCCGAGGTCTGCACGATCCCGATCGACGTGATGGAACAGCTCTACCGTCACCCGATGACCGATGTGGTGATGCAGCAGTTCCTCAACGACTGGGCCAAGGTGCCTACGAAGGCTGGCAACGGCAAGACGGCCTGACGTTCTGGCAGCAGGGCTTCCTCCACAAGCGAATCAAGGACCTATCATGGAAAAACTCCGCGTTGGGTATGTGTGTTGCGCCCGCTTGAGCTTCGACGCAACCTATGCCAAGAACCTGTTCGAGCGATCGCTCCAAAGCCTCTCGAAGCTCGGCGTTACGCTCGTTCACAGTCCTGAGCTGACCGTGACCGAAGAGGATGCCGAGGCGTTGGCCGCGCGTTTCGCGGCCGAGCGGGTCGACGTCCTCCTGATCCAGTACGGCACGTTTTCCCTGGGCACGCTCATCCCGATCTTCTCCGAGCGGTTGGGCCTGCCGATCATCCTCTGGGGCGTGCCCGAGCCGTCGCTCGACAATCCCAAGCTGCACTCCAATTCGTTCTGCGGCATCAACATGAACGCCCACACGCTGATGCGCTTGGGGCGTCCGTACGACTATATCTTCTGCCAGCCGGAAGAAGCCGTTGGCGAGTTGGACAGCAAGTTGCGCGTGCTCGAATGCCTGAAGCAACTGCGGCAGTCGCGAATCGGGCTGGTCGGCTATCGGGTACCCGGGTTCTATACGTCGACGTTCGACGAACTCGGGCTGCGGCGCTTGCTGGGCGTCGAAGTGCATCATGTGTCGCTGGCCGAGGTGTTTGACGAAGCCCGGCGTGTCGACCCGGCCGCCTGCCGCGAGGAGGCCGAGGCGGTCCGCAAAATGGCCTGCCGTTGCGACGTCGACCAGACCGAGGTGGACAAGGCGGCGGCCCTCAATCTGGCCTATCGGACGATCACGGAGAAGTATCGTCTCAACGGGCTCGCCGTGAAGTGCTGGCCGGAATTCCCGGGCAACTACGGGATCGCGACCTGCGCGTCGATCAGCCGGATGAATGACTGGGGCGTGATGACCAGTTGCGAAGGCGACGTCTGGGGCACGGTGTCGATGCTCATCGAGCGCAGCCTGACCGGCAAGCACCCGATGTTCGCCGACTTCATCGCCATCGAAGAGGAAAAGAACGTGGGGGTCTGCTGGCACTGCGGCTCGGCCTCCACGTGCCTGGCCGCCGACTCCGGCCAGATCAGCCTTTGCAAGCACGCCACGGTCGACGGCGGCGGCAAGAAGGGCGTGATCGTCAACTTCCCGATCCGCGGCGAAGGGCCGGTCACGGTGGCCCGGCTCGGTGTCGGCCCCAACGGCCCGCGTATGTTCCTGGCCGGCGGCGAGGCGGTCCCGGCGGTCCAGAAGCTTTTGGGGAACCCGTTTGCCATTCGGTTCCACTCGCCCGTGCGTCGCCTGCTCGACGTGATCATCCGCGAAGGCATGGAACATCACTACGTCCTGGTGCATGCCGAGATCCGCTCGGAGCTTCGGCAACTGGCCAAGTGGATCGGCGTTGAGATGCTCGACGTCGATGGCGAAGGACGCTAGTTCGATTCAATTGGAAAGGTAGAGAGATGAAATATCGAGTGAAGTGGTCGGAGAAGTCGGGATATACGGAACTGGTGAAGCCGGGCGATGGCGATTTGAAGCTGACCTGGTTCGGAATGCTCTCGCTCGCGTCGGGACAGAAGCACACGGTGTCGTCGCCCGATAGGGAGACGGCCCTCGTGCTCCTGAAAGGCGCCGCCGTCGTGCGGGGCCCGGGGCTGGCCGACGAGAAGATCGGCCCGCGGGCCGACGTGTTTGGCACCAAGCCGTGGACCGTCCTGTTGCCGCCGGGCCAGGCCTATGAGATCGAGGCCACGACCGACCTGGAACTGGCCGTGTGCCAGGCCCCTTCGAACCGGAAGGGCGAGCCGGCGGTGGTCCGGCCCGAGGACGTCAAAGACGTCACCATCGGGCGCGACAACTGGCAGCGTCGGGCCCTGATCATGGTCGACGAGCGTGTGACGGCCGACTACCTGTTCATCGGCGAGGCGTTCGTGCCGTCGGGCAATTGGGCCAGTTTCCCGCCGCACCGCCACGATTTCGACGCGCTGCCCGACGAAGTCGACATGGAAGAGATCTACTACTTCCGCTTCGACCGCCCGCAGGGCTTCGGCATCCAGAAGGTCTATACCGACAACCGTTCGCTCGACGAGACCTTCACGGTCACGCAGCACGACACGGCCCTGGTCCCCGAAGGCTACCATCCGGTGGTCGTCGCGCCGGGCTACACGATGTATTATCTGTGGGTCATGGCCGGCAAGAACCGAAAGTTCCTGTCGCGGATCGACCCGGACCACCGGTGGCTCTTGCAGGGTTGAAACCGGATGAACGAGTTGCTTCTGGGAATTGACATCGGCACGAGCGGCTGCAAGGTCACGGTGATCGACCTGGAGGGCCGGATCGTCGACACGGGGTTCGGCGAGTACCACACGCTGCGTCCGGAGCCCGCCTGGTGCGAGCAGGATCCGGCCGAGTGGTACCGCGTGGCGTGCGACCTGCTGCGGGCGGTCTTCGCCCGCGGCAGGTGCCGGGCCGAGCAGATTGTGGCCGTGAGCCTCGACGGTTCGACCCACAATGCTGTGCTGGCCGACGACAACTTCCGTCCGCTGCGCCCGGCGATCATGTGGACCGACCAACGAAGCTCGCGTCAGGCCGCACGCTTGGAGGCGGAAGCCGGTCCACAGATTTTCAAGATCGGCTATCAAAAGCCCTCGCCCACCTGGACCCTGCCGCAGCTGGTCTGGATCGGCGAGCACGAGCCGGACGTGTTGCCGCGCACGAAACGCGTCCTGTTCACCAAGGATTTCGTGCGACACAAGCTCACGGGCACGTGGGA
The DNA here is from genome assembly GCA_039680305.1 of Thermoguttaceae bacterium. Classification (GTDB taxonomy): domain Bacteria; phylum Planctomycetota; class Planctomycetia; order Pirellulales; family Thermoguttaceae; genus JBDKTH01. The sequence goes on from JBDKTH010000733.1 coordinate 9,402, forward strand.
AACCGACCACATCGAGGCCCAGGGCAGTCTCATGTACGACATGGCCGGTCGGTGCTGGTCCAAAGAACTCTGCACCCGGGCAGGTCTGCCGGAGACTGTCATGCCGCCTTTGGTCGCGCCGACCGACGTGGTCGGCGCGGTGACGAAGACGGCGGCCGCCGAGACGGGACTGCGTGAGGGAATCCCCGTGGTGGCGGGCTGCTCCGACTCGGCCGTCGAGGCCTATGCCGCCGGAGCGATCCGGCCGGGACAGATGATCGTCAAGCTGGCCACGGCGGGCAACGTCAATGTGATGACCGGCTCGGCCCACCCGCATCCGCGCACGCTGACCTATTCCCACGTGATCCCAGGGCTCTGGTACACGGTCGTCGCCACCAACACGGCCGCCTCGGCCGAGCGGTGGTTCCGCGACGGGTTCTGCCAGGGCGAACTGGAGCAGGCGGCCAGGCAAGGACGCAGCGT
>JBDKTH010001015.1:0-6222 GCA_039680305.1 Thermoguttaceae bacterium
CGCTCGGGCTTTTCGAGCCAGACCATGCCCACGTTCGCCTCCTCGGTGTCGGCCCAAAAGCCGGCTTGGAGGTTCTCGGAACCCATCAGCGTGTAATCAGCTCCGTCATGTTTGATGACAAAGTCCAGATTCACCAGGACTGGATCGGCGTCGACGTCATGATTGTGAAACACGCCCTCGGCCGCCGTGTCCTTGTCGCCTGGACGACCGCAGTTGACAACGTAGCTCAGTGGAGTGTCGCCGGGCTTCGCCCCATTGCCCCGCATGCTGCTCGAGCACATCAGGGCGAGTATGTGCACGCACAGACGATTCCCCCCAATCCATTCCTGCCAGAGTCTGTCTTGCTCCATGTAAGGAAACAAAGAGACCACCCAACTGCCAAGAATCGTCGCCCCCTTGGCGTCTTCCCCCAACCGATTCACATAGCCCGGGAAGCAGCCATACTTGGACTCGTAGTTCAGCATCGCCAACGCGATCTGCTTTTGATTGTTCATGCACTGCACCCGACGGCCAGCTTCTCTCGAACACTCGACCGCTGGCATGAGCATGGCTACGAGGACGCCGATGATGACAATGACAACGAGGAGTTCTACCCACGTGAAACCGGTACGGCGGTCGATTGTGACCATACGGATCTCCTTTCTATTTCACAACTGGCTCGGATCAAACGTCGCCGTCACGCCCGCTGCCTTGCTGTCGGGCGTCATCAGGTGCTGGTAGACCTGGTAGTCGATGTCGTCGCGAAGAAACTCTTGATGGCCGTCGCAGAAAGAAACCACGACGCCGCTGCCATGGTGGCTCGACGGCCTCACATACTGAATGTCCTGGGGCCGATCGCCCGCGTCCAAGCATTGATTGATCCGGCTGCACGGCTCGGGCTTCTCCAGCCAGACCATGCCTACGTTCGCCTCGGTTGTGTCGGTCCAGAGGCCGGCTTGAATGTTCTCGGAGATCAGCAGCGTGTAGGTCTCGCCGTCATGCTTACTGAGATAATCGAGCGAGACCAGAACAGGATCGGCATCAACATCATGATTGTGAAACACGCCCTCGGCCGCCGTATCCTTGTCGCCTGGCCGGCCGCAGTTCACCACGTAACTGAGTGGCGTGTCTTCAGACTTCACTCGCCTTGGCAAATCTCTCGAGCAGATCATCATCTGCAAGTAGGTCCGCTGCGTATTTCCCTTGAGCCACTCTTTCCACAGATCGTTGCGGTCCAAGTAAGGGAATAGAGGCACAACCCAACTGGCGAGAATCTGGTTCCCCTGAGCATCCTTGGCGATGCGGTTGACATATCCAGGAAACTTTCGATGAGACACCTCGTATTGTAGCAATGCCAAGGCAAGCTCCCTCTGATTGTTCATGCACTGTGTGCGACGAGACGGTTCGTGCGAATACTCGATTGCTGGCAAGAGCAAGCCCACAAGCATGGCCACAATGATAATCACCACGAGACACTCCACCAAGGTGAAACCGGAGCGGTTTCGATGCAAAGCCATTGCTGCCTCCTTCTCCGTTGATCGAGCGGCGGAATGAGAAGAGTTTTGCCCCGTCACCTGAAGCGACCCACCCCCTCAGAATAACCGGCGGGCGCAAAAAAGTCCAATCGGACTTGGCCGGCATCTCTTGCCGGCGCACCACGGTGCATTAGAGCGTCAGGCAGTGCCGAACCGTCCCGGAGTTGACGCCGAACCCGGCACAAGTGCCGGGGCTAAACAAAGGAGCGGATCGCGTTTCCGGACGCGGAGCGAGCCGTCGCTTGTTTGGCCACGCGGGGCGTACTATCATGGCAGTGGTTTCCCCCCGGTCGAACCTGCCTGCCCAGGAGATACGCTATGAGACTCGCCCGCCTGCTAGGGTTTGCCGCTGTCGTCGTTGCTGGTCTGTGCGTGATGGGAAGAAGCGTCCAAGGGGCCGATGGTCAGACGGTCAAAGCGGCGCTCGACGTGAAACAGGCCGGCGAGAACCTGCTCAAACCCAAGGCGTGGGGGCGCTACGAAAAGGGGTTCGAGCGGCAGGGCGAACTGGTCGTCTGCGACAACGGGGCCGACCGCGAGGCACGCCGCGGCGCGGCCCAGAGCGTGGTGCTCAACCAGACCAAGCCCGAGCCGATCGTGGCCTCGGCGTGGAGCAAGGCCGAGAATATCAGCGGCTCGCCCGACAGCAACTACGCGATCTACCTGGATTTGACCTACACCGACGGCACCCAACTCTACGGCCAGACCGGCCAGTTCAGCACCGGCACGCACGACTGGGAGCGGCGTCAGGTGGTCGTGCTGCCGGAGAAGCCGGTCAAGCAATTGGCGTGCTACACCCTTCTTCGTGGTCACAGTGGCAAGGCCTGGTTCCGCGACGTGGAACTGCGTACGATCAAGACGCCGGCCGGAGCCGCCACGTTCGACGGCGTGGCCACCGTGCGTCGCAACGCGAGCTTCGAGGGCTTTCAGATCCGCGACGTGGCGGCCGGCTCCAACTTCGTGGCCATTGAGCGCGAAGCCCTCGGCCTGAGGCTCGATTGCACCAAGACCGAGCAGAACGGTGTGACGTTCCTCGACGTGACGCTTTCGGACACCACGGGCAAGGACCGGGCCGTGACGCTGTTCTATGTCGTCCCGCTCGAACCCAAGGGGCTCCAGTGGTTCCACGACCCGCGGCAGACGATGGCCGTCGAGCCGTCGCGCGAGTATATGAATGCCACGGCTTTCCACGCCGGAGCCAACGGGCGACTGTCGCGCTATCCGCTTGGCGCCGTGGCCGACGCTTCCAAGGGCGTGGGGCTGGGGATCGACATGGCCCGGCCGGCCTTTTGTCGGATCGGCTACAACTCGGGCACCGGCGAACTGTTTTTGGCCTATGACCTCGGCCTCACCCCGGAGAAGCCCACGGCCCGGGTACGGTTCTGCCGTCTGGCCTTTGAATCGGCCTGGGGTTTCCGCGGGGCGTTGGCCGGCTACTACCAGGCTTTTTCCGAGGCCTTCCGCTGCCGCACGCCCGAGCAGGGGCTTTGGATGCCGTTTGCCAAGATCAGCAAGGTCGAAGGGTGGGAGGATTTTGGGTTCCAATTCAAGGAAGGGAACGACGAGACCAAGTGGGACGACGCGCACGGGATCGTCACCTTCCGCTACACGGAGCCGATGACCTGGTGGATGACGATGCCCAAGGAGATGCCCCGCACCCTGGAGGCCGCCGTGGCCGAAGCCAAGCGTCTGGCCGACAAGGGGAACAAGCTGGCCCAGGCCCTCTTCACCAGCGGGTATCGCAACGAGGCCGGCCAGTTTGCCGCCCGGCTTCTGGACACCCCCTGGTGCAACGGCGCCGTCTGGAGCATGAACTCCATGCCGGGCATCAAGGGCGACGTCACCGATTTCAAGAACAAGTGGAACCCCAAGCTCCGCGAGAGCCTCTATGGCCCCAAGCGATCGAGCGATCTCGACGGCGAGTATATCGACTCGAGCGAAGGCTATGTGACCGATGAGCTCGACTTCTGCCGCGACCACTTCGCCACGGCCGACACGCCGCTCTGCTTCGCTCAGGAAAGCCACAGGCCGGCCATCTTCCGCGGGCTGGTGGCGTTTGAGTATGTGCGAGGGATCGCCGACGACGTGCACGCGATGGGCAAGTTGATGATGGCCAACGGCGCTCCGTCGCGGCTCTCGTGGCTCTGCCCCTTGCTGGAAGTGCTGGGCACGGAGACCGACTGGCATCGCCAGGGCCGCTGGATGCCGATGTCCGACAGCGAACTCCTCTACCGCCGCGCGATGTGCAAAGGCAAGCCCTACTGCTTCCTGATGAACACGGCTTTTGAAGAGTTCTCCTACGAACTGGTCGAAAAGTACATGAAGCGATCGCTGGCCTACGGGATGTTCCCCGGATTCTTCAGCCACAACGCATCGCAGGGCCACTACTTCACCCGGCCGGAACTCTACAACCGCGACCGGCCGCTCTTTAAGAAGTACGTCCCCCTGTGCAAACTCGTGGCCGAGGCCGGCTGGGAAGCGATTCCCCACGCCCGCACCAACCACGAGCGGGTCTACGTGGAACGCTTTGGCGGCCGCTACCTGACCGTGTTCAACGACAGCCCCGAACCGCGGACAGTGACCCTCACGCTCGCCGGGCAGTCGCCGGCCGCCAGCCGCGAACTCGTCAGTGGCCAAGAGATCCCCGTCGAGGCCGGCAAGGCAACCCTCACGCTCCAGGGCGAGGATGTCGCCGTGCTGGACCTCAACGGCTGGAAGTTGCCCTAATCGCCACTCGATTCCGCCCTGTCGCGATCGTGTTGACACTTCCAGCAGAGATCGAACGTCCCGGCGTTCGTCTCCCCGCATTCCGGACACGTCCATGTCGTTTCTTCGCCCGGCTCGCTGAGCTCACAGTGCAGCCCGGCGATGATGCTCCGCGCCCGCTCAAGATCGTCCGAACAGACCCAGAGCCGCGGATTGATCGCCACGGCGGGAAGATCCCCCACGGCGTTCTGCAACTGATCGCCGACGACGTGCACCATGATCCCCGCGTCTTCCAACGCCGACGCGATCAGATACGCTTCCTGCACATTCGCCGCCGCGTAGACTTCGCGAATCTCGGAGGATGCCATTCTTTGACCTCTTTGGGTTCGGACTGTACTGGACCACTCGGAAACATGTTTTCACTTGTCGTTCGTACAGTGGATCATCACGAGGTTCTTCTCCGCGTCCACTCGAATGTCGCCTCGGACGCCCTTGTCCGGCATCCGGTACACGCCAGCAAACGGCTCCATCGCCACGATGAACTCCTCGGCCGATCCTTCCGTTAATCGGAGAGACGCGTCCAGGCTCCAATCAAGCCAACTTACGTACTCAATGCGAATGTCCGTTGCGTCCGCCGGTATCGTTGCAGGCACAAACTCCTGTACGAAAGCGATGCGAGCTTGGTTCGAGTCAAAGTCTCGCTCCGTGACTCGCGTGGCTGCATCACAGAACGGGTTGGGCCAGAAACGGATTGCAGCTGCCAGGAGCAAGCAGGATGCCACCACGACAATCGAAACCACGCGGTAGAAGATCCTGCTGTTCATTGTGGTCGTTGCTAGCACGGTTCATCCCCATCGGGTGTCGTCCCAGAGGTCTTCGTCCGTCCAGATCACTTTCGTCTGATCGGTGTCGGTCCACTGGACTCCCGAGGTGTTTGCCAACCGCAGGTCGGCCATGCGCATATCGGCTGCACAGATCTTGGCGTTGTCAAGGCAGGCACGATAGAAGCACGTGCCGAACAGGCTGGCTTCCGAAAAATCGGCATCCTCGAAATGCGAGCCGACCAGGATCGCCTCGGAGAGGTTGCCTTTGCGCAGGACAATCCCGCGGAAGTCCCGCTCGCCTCGCGCGTAACGACGAAGTAGTTCCTTGCCGGTCACAGGGCGCCCTATCGTTTTGGAGCATGCCAAGGCAGCGCATTGCTGCCCGCTTGTCGCAGAATCAGGCACTCCGGCAACGCCTGCTGGAGCCTCTTGACGCCTTCCTCCGTCACCCGAGTGCCGGCGAGGTTCAGCGATCTGAGTTGGGCGAGCCCTTTGAGATGCTCCAGGCCGGCGTCGGTGATGGTCGTGTGTCGCAAGTCCAGGGATTGAAGGTGCGTCAGCCCATGGAGGTGCACCAGGCCGGCGTCGGTCAGGCTTTCAATGTGGCTGAAATCGACCGAAACAACGGGTCTGCCCGGGAGCATCTCGGCCAAGGCGACCTTGCCATACAGGCGGTGGATTTCCGTTATCGCCTTGGCTTCGATCGGTTTCGGTTCGGTTTTGACATCGATCAAATCCAGGTTGCGTGATCGATGCTCCCGCACCGACGGTCCCTGAGCCCATATCGAGGATTGGCTCGCCGCGACAACCGCAAGACATAGCAACTGGCAGACCGCCCATCGCGTTGGCATGTGATACCCCTTTGTGTTGTTGGGGTTGTTTTGTTTTTCCACTACGCACGACCAAGCTAGTTGATACTCGTTCCTGGCAGCCTGGACTGAAGCCGGGCCCGTCCTTGATCGCTGACTCCATCGTCAAGATACAGCGTGCTAAGCGATTTCATCGTTTCAAGACTAGGCAGATGCTGATCGGCCACATCGGTTCCTGACAGGTCGAGATACCGCAAGCCTTCCAGGGAACAGATGCTGTGCAGATCCTCGTCCGTGAGGTGAATTGTCTTGGTTGATAGCGGAACGCCAAGGTTGGCCCCGGGCGACTCGGCATGGAAGATGCGCGAT
>JBDKTH010000373.1:0-7060 GCA_039680305.1 Thermoguttaceae bacterium
TCGCAATGCCTCAGAACCGCCCGCCTGAGCACGGGCAAGCCAACGGCTGACACTCTCTTCGCAGACTCCCATCGCAGCGGCAATGTCTCGTTGATACCAGCCTTGTTGCTTGAGATACAAGGCCCGACACCTTCGCCACTCACGCAAGTCGCCAGGCAAACGGTCATGCGGTCCCACCCCCAATTATATGCATCAAAAGTTTGACTTTATTTGCGCAGCGGTCAGTAGGTGACTGACCTTGGGGCCTCTTCCGGTTCGGCCATCTCCGCCTTCACGTCCGGGGGCGCCGCGCCCGCTTGCTGTTCGAGGTAATCGAGGAGTTCTTCCAGCTGGCGGATGGCCTTGCGTACCGCCGGGATCAGGATCACGGCCTCGTTTGGTGCGGCGAAGGCGGCATCGTGGATCACGTCTTCCGTTCGCTTGCCGACCGAGCCAACAGACTTGCGAAGTCGCTGGACATCCTTCTTGGTCTGGGGACCGCAGTTGGTGCTTTCGTCTGGTTCTACAGATTGCCTGCGTTGCCGCTTGGCGTAGGCTTCCTCGACCGTCAGGCGTGCCACATCGTCCGCCTTGTCGAAGGTCTGGCAAATGGCCCGGGCCTTGGACGCGCGCGTCTTGTCGATGCCGAGATCCTTCAGATGCTGGGACCATTTCCCGTGTTTGAACGCCCTCTTCGCTAGCGCCAACGCCTGCCCGAGGCGCCAGTACGCCGGTGCCAGGAGCTTTTCCCCATCGAGGATCTGACGGTACTGCATCTGGGCGTACGCATTGAGCTCATCCAACCCCCACCCATTGCTCGGCTCGTCGCGAACGAAAAGTTGCGGACCGCAACTTTTTCCGTTGTCTGCCTTGCCTCTTGTCATCGTGTTTCCCTTGTCAGGAAAGGAATCTTGCAGGCCAGCGCCTGCCTCGCCCTCCCAGGGAAAACCGGATGAATCCGCCTAACACAGCACGCGCGGGGGCGCGTGCTGCACCTCACTACGGGATTTCTTTTTTGTAGCACTCTTGCATCACCGTGAGAATGGGCAATATAGACGGATTGGAAGGCCCGTTCGCTTTGGGCGGGCGAGGGCCATTTTGCCGATCTCGTCCGGTTTTCCCAGGGTTGTAACGGCATGAAGACGCCGAACCGAACCCCTCGGGAACTGGGCAAGTCTGCCGCTTCCACCACGATTGGGCGTAAGCCCCTTGCCAACGTGGAGGCGAGCGGGCCTTTTCTGCAATGGAAAGCGACCTCCTATCCACGAACCAAAACCAAGCGGCCCAATCGCTGGGCATCTCGACGGCGACCATGTACCAGTGGCTCGCCGACTCGGATGCCGGGACGCTCGTCATCCGGGGGCAGCCGGTGACGATCGACTACATTCAAGGCGGGGCCAAAGGGCAGGGCCGAGTCAAGATCGAGGCAGAGGAGATTGAACGGCTCAAGGAGCTGATGCGAGTCCGGCCGCACGCGGTGCGGCAGCGGCGGACGCCGACGAGACGCCGTTACCCGGGCATCACCGTGGAGCTGGGTAACCCTGGCGACTAGCGTGCGTCTACTCGGTCGATGACCGCCAACTATCGGTTTCCAATCGGTCGAGGCGTCTACCCGCAAAAAGGCGTACCACGGGGGCATTCCGATCCTGCGAGTAAAGCATGCAGGGAACTGAAAATCAAGACTCATTGGAGTTGATGGATGAACGAACCCTCCGGCAAACACAGGACAGTAATCGTTGAGGTCGGGGACTGCAAAGAGGCGATCGACGAGGCCTTGGCGCCGTTGATCACCGCAATCTGGCAAGCCGGAATCAACACCGCGATGTGCTGTCAGGAGACGCGTCCTGGAATCGCGTGGATCGAGTTTGAGTCGCTCGACGATTTGCGGGACTTCGTGAACATTGTGGCGCATTATGAAGACGGGGTGGATACCCTCTACAACCGCATCAATTACCAGATGACTGGTGAGATGTCAGCCCCGGAATGGGAGTATCAACTGAATCTCACGGATCTCAACGAGTGCAATTCCCACGAGGGTGCTACCGACATCGAGTTCACTGTCGGGGTCTACTTCCCCATCAGCGACATCTCCGTCATTCTGAATCGCGTGTGCGAAGCTGTTGGAGCACATCCGTAGCTGGGCGATAGCTCAGAACTTTAACCATGAGACGCACCGGCTCTGCGCCCGAACTGAATGCTCGCGGGGTTTCCGAATCCTCACGCTCGGGCAGCAAGCAAACGAAAGCGCCGAACACGCCGTTCGGTAGGGCATTGGAAGCAGACCGACGATTGGTCCTTCACACCGTCGGGAATGAGACATAGCATGCCGCTGATCACGGAAGACGGCAAGCGGAGCCGCGGCAAGGCTAACCGGCGGGCGGCCGAACTGGCGATTGCGAGGGTGAGGCGGTGGCATCTGCGTCATGCGAAGCTCGTGGATACGGAGTCCCTCGCGCAGCAGGGCAACCTCTTGTCGGTCCCCGGTTCAACACCAACCGCCATCCCCACCGGCCCTTGATCTTGCTGGCCCCGCGTTCGGCTGCCGTGACGAAAAGCGCCGTCGGCATGTCGCCAATCCCGGCCCATTGCAGGACCTGTTGGTCGGCGGCTCCAGCCCCGGGCAAATCGTGACCTCTCCATGACATGCACGTCAGACGGCAGGCGGGCCAGGCCACGTCCACTTGGTTGGCAATGTCGACCGCCGTGGCGATTCGCTATAATGCGAGTTGAAAGGCGGGCTGGAGAAGGACCTGCGGAAGAATCCAGGGGAAGCCTCATACGTGCGACATCCGAACCAGCCGGACGATCACCTGCCGGGACCTCGACATGATGGCTGCAGTCTCCTATCTGGCCCATAGCGTCAACGGAAACGGATCGGGCGTAACGGAACCTTTGCGGGACCATCTCCTCGCCGTTGCGCAGCGTGCGGGCCGGTTCGCGGTCGCTTTCGGTGCGGAAGAACAAGCCTATGCCGCAGGCTTGGTGCATGACCTGGGGAAGTACGCCGACCAGTTTCTCCGGCGATTGAGCGATCCCCGGGAACCGGGCCGCGACCATTGGACCGTCGCCTCGGCACTCCTGCTCTACATGGCACGTTCGTTGTGGCATCTCCCCGCCCTCGCGGTTGCCGGACATCCGCGCGTGCTGTGCATCGTCAACCTCAAAACGACACGCGGTGTGCCTGGCGACTCGTCTGCTGGAGATAAGGCCAAGGGTATGGCTCACCTGTCGACCCACATGTGCCCGCGACACCGTGAGCGGGGTTGGACACGGTCTGCCGCCGCCTGGACGAAGGCCAGCCGATCCGGCTAATCGCCACTCGAAGTGCGGTAGATCGCATAGCGGCATCGCTAATCCGGGGGCCGGTTGACAACTGCTCCTCCGACGTCAAGAATGGCGGCACACGAACAATTCAATGGGCAAAGGGGCACCATGGGGAATTGCTTGGCCACTCCGCGGGCGCTGTTAGGGACAGCTCTTTTGCGTGTCCATCCGGAAAAGGAGTGCACCGCGCTACTGCAAGGATGTCAGGCACGTCCTCGACGTCTGGAGATGTCGTGCCTGCTTCAGTCGCTCAAACGAAGGTCGAGCGGTATTCGGGGTAGCTGTCCGGTGCAGGCGTCCGCCTCGCCGTCTGGGAGGACTTGACCGAATCTGTTCTCGGGCATACGTCCATGCGTTCAAGTAGACTCTGTTCTTGACTTGGGTATTTATCATCTTGGGGGCCCCATGACGGATAAACAATACACTATCAAGTTGGAGGTTTCCGGACACCTGGCGATGTTCGCTCGCCCAGATACAGGAGGAACGCCGACGAGTTACCCGCTGCCGACTTGGTCTGCGGCAAAGGGGCTGTTTGAATCGATCGCTTTCCTCGCCGACGGTGCGGCATGGATATGTCCGGCCAAGGTCGAGGTCTGCCGCCCCGTGGACCAGCCGGGCGGACAAGTATGCTTCCAACGGTATACAACGAACTATGGCGGCCCGCTGCGCGAGGCGGGGCTCCGTAACGCAGGCATCGTCTCGGGCGGAAGCAGCATGCAGTTCTTCGCCACCGTCCTCAGCAACGTCTGTTACCGTCTGCACGGCCTCGTCGTAGGCCCGCATCGGCCGGGGCAGATCAACGCCAGACACTTCCTCAAGAACCTGTTCGACCGCCGGCTCAAACAGGGACGATGCTTCAGGACGCCGTGTCTGGGGTGGAGCGAGTTTACCTGCTCCTACTGGGGTCCTTTCCGATCTACACAAATCAGGGGCGTAACTGGACTGCCGGAAGAGAACAGAGCATGGAAGGACTATTGCGACCGGTGGAACCTTCCGTTTCGCGATGAGTCAGAGGTGGACGACCGGCTCTCACTGGAGGTGCCATCCATGTTGTTGAGCGTTTGGGACGAACCGGTGACGGCTCGCGGCAGGCAAGCAACTTATGCCCCGCGATTCACTCAAAGTCCCCCGGATTACACGGGCGACGAGCGAGGTGCAAGAATCAGAAGTGGTGTGTTGACGTACCATGTGCCGCCCGAATGGTGTGGCAAGCCGAAAGAGGAGGCGAACCATGCTCAATGAACTGCTGATTGTAGAGCGTGGAGCACCACAGGAAGAGATGGCAATGGCCATGCGTCATTCGGATATTCACACGGCTCGACGCGTCCGCGCTCTGCGTCTTTGGTTAGACGCCAAGGGACATGTGGCCAAAGTCTCCCCAGTTCCCGAGGAAGTACGGCTTTGGACTCTCCGCAATCACAACGAAAACAGCTTTCCCTTCATCCAATTGAAGAACCCGCTACTAAACGATGCGGCGGCACAGAGTTGGCGGAGGTGGAAGGCGGCCAACCCGCGTCCGAAGGTGCATGAATCGTGCGAGCAACTGCTTCGGCTGACGAAGTGTGGAGAAGTGCGTCAGGAGGACCTTGGAAAATGGACCACGAAGACGGTTATGACCGCCCTGCAGCAACGGTTGAACCAAGTGGAGGAACTCCGAAAGACAGTGGCGGCGGTCCTGCCAGCGGCGTTGGAGAGGTTCCTGCAAGCCTGTGATCCGACAGCAGGAGGCGACGTGCGAGACTTCCTAGCGGAACTCCGGGTTCGACTCGTGGAAGGGTTGAAGGAGACGGCGACGGACGCTTGGATCGATTGCTCCACTGCGGTCTTGGTTGAGGGCGCCGGCGCGTTCTACGTGGATGCGGACGGTGACTGGCCGTGCAGCCTCACAGACAGCGCCATCATCACGCCGATCACGGAGGCACTGGACCACTCCGAGAAATCCACCGATCCTGTTCGTGGGATCTGTGCTCTCACGGGCGAGACGACTCGCCTTCTGGATCGCAAGTTCCCGCCCGCGGACTTACCCACAATCGGGCCGACAATCCTTTTCTCGCGGTACAACGGTCGTCTGGCCAACGATCGCTACGCTCGGTTTGGTGCCCAATCCATGCCCGTCGGGGATGGGCTTGCGCGTCGTCTGGCTGCTGCCGCAACGGTTCTGACGGTCCCTGAGCGGAAGGGAATAACGTGGCGGTCGATCCCCGGTGAACGGCCGCAGCAGAGCGACCTGCTCATCGCGTTCGTTGAAGCTGCTTCCGATGCTGAGGTGGCCGGGGCGCTCGCAGAGGACGACTTCTCGGAGGAGGCCCCGGAGTCGGCGGTCGACGCTGCCAATTCAGTCGCGGCATTCGAGAAACGAACCGAGCGGCTCATCGAGGCTGTTCGCGTGAAGGTTGGGGTGGACTTCCGCGACACGCCCGTGCGGCTGGCAGTCTTCCGCAAGCTGGACCCAGCCAATCGGAAGGTCGTTTGCGCCGGGGCGCCAACGGTCGGCGGGATTTACGACGCGGCGATGGCGTGGGTGGCCGGCGAAAGCAACGTGCCCCCGTGGCTGACGCTGCCGGTCCTGTCAAAGGGCGGCCACAAGCCGCGACCGATGTCGCCGCCGCATGTCGCGCCGCTTGGGGTCATTGCGTTCAGTAAGCAACTCTACATTGGTGGAGGAAGGGAGCGACAAGAGGTCGTCGGCGTTTCGGCAGATGAGGCACTGCGGCTGTTCCTTGACAGTGTGAGCCCGCGGGCGACCTCGGCCAGACGCCGGGTAGAACGTGTCCTGCGGATGGTGCTCGCCCGACGATCACAGCTCGTGGCTGCTGCAGCCCACGTGCAGCACACTCCCGATTCCTGGGATCGCCGGAGAGAAGCCATGAAGACATTTGATCGCCGCGAGGCATTGCGAACGGTTACAGTGCTTGGCGTGCTGTTGCACAAGCTCGGTCGCGCAAGGGAGGATTACATGAACGATGTGGCTTTCAAACTCGGCCAGTTGCTGGCGACTGTGGACGTGGTCCATGCCGGATATTGCGCCGACGTCCGTGACGGCGCAGTGCCGCCGTCCTTGTTGGGCAATCAGGTCTTTGCGACAGCCCAGAGCGCACCCGACAAGTCGCTCGCAATGCTCTGTCGACGTTGGAAACCGTATGCCGCCTGGGTCAGCAAGGCCAGTCGTAATCGCAGTCGGGCTGACGGGCTGATTGCGAGCAAGAACAAGGAAGAACAGCAACGAGGCTGGGACATCAAGAAGGCGTTGCGGCACGCTCGCGAAATTCAGCCCCTGGCCGACGAACTCGCTTCAGGGTTGGTGGGATGCACGGTCAATAACACGTTTCGCGCTGAGTTGTTGCTGGGCTACATTGCGGGCCTGGGCAAGACTCAGAGAGACGAAACCGACGATGACAGCGGCGAATCGACGGAAGTCACGACACAGGAGAATTAACCATGACTGCGAAACGTAGGATTGACCAGGTTCTGTTCAACCGCGGCACGGGCGTTCTGGTCATTGAGGCCCGCCACAGCAATCCCAATGGCGACCCCGACGCCGAGAGCGAGCCTCGGACGATCGAGAGTGACGGACGGGGACTGATTTCTCCGGTTTCCTTCAAACGCAAGCTCCGCGATCTGTTGGCCAATCAAGATGGTCCAGTCTGGTGCGAGGCACAGCGTGTCCTCAACCTGATGGAAAACGGAGACGGAAGGGGGTACGCCATCCTCGAGACGCGCGGCCGCGACCGCGATGCGATCTTCAAGATGACAGCCG
>JBDKTH010001007.1:0-4915 GCA_039680305.1 Thermoguttaceae bacterium
CGTCGGAATGTAGCAGAAACCATGATGAGGTGACATTCCTCGTCATGGTTAATCGGACAATCCATACGTGGGGCTTGAGGTAAGAATGCATAAAATCGTCAGAGCTTGCCTATCTTGCCGTGTCCTCCCCCACCCCCTCACTCCCGCGGCCGTTTGAGCCCGAGTTGGCGGATCCGCTTATAAAGTGTGGTCCGGCTGACGTGGAGCCGGCGCGCGGCCTTGGCCACGTTCCAGCCGGCAGCAACAAGGATTTCGCGAATCACCGCGGGGCTGGCCCGGAGGGTCTCTTCCAAGGGAGGCTCGTGGGCCGCTAGCTTGTCCGTGGCGTTCGTGGGAAGCAACTCGGGGGGAAGGTGCACCGGCAGGATCGGTCCGCGGCGGGTTTTGACGAACGCATATTCGATCGCGTTTTCCAACTCGCGAACGTTGCCCGGCCAGGGGTAGTCGATGAGCAGGGTCATGGCTTCCGGGCTGAGCCCCTCGATCGGCCGGCCGGTCTCCTCGCGGAATCGGTCGACAAAGTGCTGGGCTAACAGCGGCACATCCGCCCGACGATCGCGCAGCGGCGGTAACGGAATCGGTACGACCCGGAGTCGATAGTACAGGTCCTGGCGATAGCTGCCCGCGGCCACCAGCTCGGCCATGTTGCGGTTGGTGGCGGCGATCACGCGGATGTCGACGGGGACCGACTCCTCGCTGCCGACCCGCTCGATCACCCGCTCCTGCAGCACGCGCAGGAGCTTGACCTGGATGCTGGGGGCCAGGTCGCCGATTTCGTCGAGAAAGATCGTGCCCCCATGGGCCGTCTCGAAGCGGCCGCGTTTGTCGCGCACGGCTCCGGTGAAGGCCCCTTGGACATGGCCAAACAGCTCGCTTTCCAGCACCCCTTCGGCCAGGGCCGAGCAGTTGACGGCCACAAACGGACCTTCGGCGCGGGGGCCCTGATAGTGGATCGCCCGAGCAACCAACTCCTTGCCCGTGCCGCTTTCCCCCTCGATCAGCACGGTCGCGTCGGCGTCGGCCACCTCTTCGATCAGTTGGAAGATCTCCTGCATCGGCTTGCTCTTCCCGAGGATGTTGTGCAGCCGATAGCGGCGTGCAAGATCCGCTTTGAGCGCGTGCAGCTCGGTGACGTCGCGCAGCAGGACCAGGCTTCCTCGGGGCCGTCCCTCCGCATCGCGGAAGACGTTGGTGCGAAACACGAGGACCTTATCGCGTCCCCCACGCGTGCGGGCCTGGAGTTCGACGTCGTGGACCGGCTGATTGTTGCCGATCGCCTCGCGGATCGCGGCGGCCGAGCGGCAGAACTGCTCGCCCAGAAGCGTGGAGCAGTCGGCGTGGATCGCTTCCCGCTTTTCCACTTCGAGGATTTCGCAGGCCGCCCGATTGATGCCCATGACGCGGCCCCGGTCGTCGACCGTCACGAGTCCTTCGACGAGGCAGTCGAGGATCGCCTCCAGGTCCTCTTTACTAACGCTACGCGTACTGCTTGGGCCACGGTCTGCGGTCATGGGCGTGCAATCCTCGGAGATGAACAGATATGTTCATGATAGACGAAAGTGTTCACCTCGTCCACCTTTCTCTTGGCTGCGCGGTGGCAAGGGGTAGCCGATCGGGGTTGCGGGAGGTTATCTTGGAATGAGGGGGGGCTGTTGGAAACAGTCCCAAAATCGATCCATGGTGCATTTGAGAGAATGGCACGGAAACCGCGTCTGCCGATCCGCGTAATCTACCGAGAGTCCCCTGAACTCTTGGCCCCGCCTCACGCCGGGGGCCGACGCAAGCCGCGACGTCGTTGGCACCGGCATCCTTTAGTGGTCTTGGTGCTCTCGTCGCTGGTGGCGTCGTTCTGTGGGATCGTCGTGCATCCCCGGGCGTTTGTGCTCGCCGCACTGGCGATGGCGATCGCCCTGCTGGGCTCGTTGCTTCCCTGGCTGAACCTCCGCGGGGTCCGGGGGAGCATGGTCTATCTGCGGCGCCGGGGGCAGGTCGGCAAGGAGTATTCGTTGCGGGTCAGGCTCCGCAACGGTTGGCTTTGGCCGGTCTACGGGCTGGTCGTCCGGGGCGGCTGGACCAGCGACGAGGCCACGGGCACCGAGGACCTGGCAACCCTCGTCGTCACCCATCTGCCCGTGCGCCGGGAGACGGAGATCACCTGGAATGTGGTTCCGCGACGGCGCGGCATCTATCCCGTGCGCGAGGCAACGGTGGCGTCGGGGTTCCCCTTCGGCTTCTATGAGTCGCGGCGCCGCCTGAAAGGGGTCGGACAGGTCCTCGTCTGGCCGGCGGTGATTCCTCTTCCCCAATTGCAGGAAATGAGTGGGCGCATGGTCTTGGGGGAAGTGGTCGACGGTCGTCGCGCGGGCACGGCCGGAGAACTGAGCGGATCGCGGCCGTATCAACGCGGGGAATCGCTGCGCAGGATTCACTGGTCGCAGACGGCGCGGCACGATCAGTTGATCGTCTGTGAACGGAGCGATCCGGCCGCCCAAGGTCTGCAGGTGGTGCTGGAAACGTCGCGCGACGTCTTTTCGGCAACCGACGGAAGCGACTGGGAGACGGCCGTTTCCATCGTGGCAAGTGTCGCCTCCGTGTTGGTCGAGGAAGGGGGCCGGGCCTCCGTGGTGCTCGGGTTGGGAAAGGTCCACGAGATCGACAATCCGGCAAGCCTGACTCCTGTGTTCGACCTTCTGGCGCGGCTCCAGCCGGGCGAGGACGTCTCGCTCGGAGGACTCCTCCGCCTGCCCGTGTGCCGACCGCTGGACGGCACGCCGCAACTGGTGGTCACCACTCCGGCGGGCTTTGCACGCCTGGAGGCGGAGCAGGCGAGTCGGCCGGGACGAAGTTTCCTCCTGGTCGATAGCCAGCGGTCGTCGGAGGGGCAGGGGCCTGCTCGCCGGTTGCCGGGGAAACCGGGAGTGCGCGTCGTTCCGGTCGAGGATCCAGGGCATGAGCAACTTCGCAAGGCCTGGGAGGATCTGACTCATGGCATCTAATTGGAAGGTCTTTGACGCCTGGCGGTTCCTGACCGTCCTGATGGCCGCCCTGGCCTTGCTGGTTGCCCAGCAGGCCGCCGCGCCGGCTACGGCGCTGACGGCCGAGGAGGCTGGCAAGATCCTCCTGTTCGGACTCTTGCCGTTGCTCGTCCATCCCGCCTTGGCGTGGTGGAGCAGTCGGGGCCACCGGCCGCTGCTGGTCGGTTTGTTGTTGGTCGGAGCGATGGTGCAGCCTCTGGCGATGCGCTGGGCCGGTGCGGCCGCCGCCGACACTTCGGCCCCGGTCGAGATGCTGTTGCTCCAGGGCATTCGGAATGTCGCGTTCACGGCGGCGATCTTCTGTGTCTGGCCGACGATTGCCCGCGTGGCCGTGATGAGCAGCACGTACGTCGTGCTGTTTGGCTTCGTGCTCGTTCCCGGACTGGGAATGGTCTTGGGGGTGGCGGCCTATGCGATCCTGGGGGCGTTGTGGCTGATGATGGGCGGTTGGCCCGGACGCCATTACCAGGCAGTCGCGGGCTCCCGGGTCGGGCTGCCGCGGCGGCCGGTGGTGACGGTCTCGAGCATCCTGATCGCCGTCGTCGTGCTGACCGTGTTGGCCTATCCCTCGGAACTGACGACCCTCCAGACGATCGTTGCCCGCTGGGGCGGCGTCCGGAACTCGTCGCCAGACGGCAAGGAAACCGGCTGGGGTGCCTTCTCGCTCGAAAAGACCCTGGAGGAATTCGCCAATCGCAAGTATGGCGACGCCTCAGGCTCGAGTGAGGGCGGGCCCGACGCCCCTGCCACGACAGAGCAGGCCGCGAGCCTTGGCAGTCGCTTTGCGAAATGGTGGAGTGCCGACCTCGACGCACGCAAACTCTTCTCCGGCGGCGCCGAAGGCTTTTCGCTCGTCCGACAGGGTAACCCGAAGGGGGCGGCCGAGGGCGTTGAGCGGGTGCTATTTGAGACGGAGCATCCGCTCATGCGCCACGTGCCGGTGGCCAACTACGACCGCTTCGACGGCACCGCTTGGAGTGCCGAAACCACGCGCTCCGAAGCCCGGGGCTCGGCCGAGATCACCAGCCAGGGCGCCTGGATGACGATCCTCGAACAGCTCAAGCTTCCGACCAGTCCCGGCGCCGGCGATGGCAAAGGCGGAGCGGACGCTGCGGCTGGCGGCGAGGCTGGCGACGGAGACCTGATCGAGCAGGCGCGGGCGATGGTCGCGTCGATGACCGCCGGCTGGTCAGGCGACTATGCGCTGTTGGAACCGAAGATCCGTGAGCTCGACCCCAATCAGATCCGCCGACTCCTGCAGACCCCTCCCGGTTTCTCCGATGATCCCCAGTATCTGTTAACCCCCTACGATCAGGCCACTCCGCCCGAGCAGTTGGACAAAGAACTCCAGGCGGCCCTGGCCGAGGCGATGAAGAACTCCAACGGCGACCCCAATGCGGTCCTCGCCAAGCTGATCCAATGGCGCAACGCGAAGCAGAAGCTCCTGATGCCGCCTGATGTCAGTAAGCTGGTTCGCGAGTGGATCTCCGGCAAGGAGCCTGGGTGGGAGCAGATCCAGGCCGTGATCGCCGGGCTGCGCGAACACTGCCAGCACGATCCCGAGGCGGTCCTGCCACGCGAGGAGACGGATCCCACCACCTACTTCCTGCTCCGCTCGCGGCGTGGTCCCGACTACCTGTTTGCCTCGACCGCGGCCGTCCTGTTGCGCTGCCTCGGTTACCCTGCCCGGATGGTCGGCGGCTACTACGTCGATCCCCACGCGAAGAGCTGGTGGTCCGGGCGCACGAAGGTGCGCAGCGATGACGTTCACTACTGGACCCAAGTGCGATTGGTCGATGGGACCTGGGTGAACCTGGAGCCGACGCCCGGCTATGAACTGCCTTCGGCGACCCCCGAGTCGTCGAACTGGGCCGCGGCGG
>JBDKTH010000173.1:0-2926 GCA_039680305.1 Thermoguttaceae bacterium
CACGCCCAACCATTGGCACGCGCTAGCCACCGTCTGGGCCTGCCAGGCTGGCAAAGACGTCTACGTCGAGAAACCTTTCTCCTACGACATCTGGGAAGGCCAACAGATGGTCGCCGCGGCCCGGAAATACGACCGCATGGTCCAGGTGGGCACGCAGCGACGCTCCAGCACGACGCTCCGGCAAGCCTTCGAGTATCTCCACAGCGGCGCCCTCGGGCCGACGCGCTACGCCCACGTCCTTGTCTACCGGCCTCGGCAGGGGATCGGCAAGATCGAGGGGCCGACGGCGCTACCCGCTGGCGTCGACTATGATCTCTGGTGCGGCCCCGCCCCCAAGACGCCGCTGGCCCGCAAGCAGTTGCACTACGACTGGCACTGGGTCTGGCCGACCGGAAACGGCGAGATCGGCAACAACGGCGTGCACATCATCGACATCTGCCGTTGGGCGCTCCGCCAGGACCGCCCCGCCCCGCGCGCGATGAGCATCGGCGGGCGGTTCGGCTTCAACGACGACGGCGAGACGGCCAATACGCAAATCGCCCTCTTGGACTACCAGCCCGTCCCGCTGATCTGCGAGATCCGCAACCTGTCGACCAGCAAGCAAGCCAATCCCGTAGGCCGGTTCCGCGGCGCCGGCGGCGGCCTGGTGATCGACTGTGAAGGAGGCTCCCTGGCCGGCGACGCTTCGGGAGTCACCGTGTTGGACCGCCAGGGGAAGAAGATCAAGGAGATCCGCGACAAGCAGAGCGCCCGAGAGATGGAAAGCGCCCACCTGGCCAATTTCGTAGCTGCCGTTCGCACACGGAAGTCGGTCGACCTGAACGCCGAGGCCCTCGTGGGCCACTACTCCACCGCCTGCGCGCACATGGCCAACGTCTCCCACCGCCTCGGCCAGCGTTCGGCCCCCGACACGATCCGGGAAGCAATCCGTGCAAACACGGAGTCCTTGGACGCCTTCGAGCGATGCCGAGAGCATTTGCAGGCCAACGGCGTCGATCTCAGCCTCGACCAGGCAACCCTCGGCCCCTGGGTCACCTTGGACCACAAGCAGGGCCGCTTTGTCGGTGCGTTTGCCGAGCAGGCCAACGCCCTTTCGCAGCGAGCCTACCGCAAGCCGTTCGTCGTGCCGGAGATCGGTTAGGAAGGAGTTAGGAGTTAGGAGTTAGAAGCTAGAAGTGAATGCCGCTACTACCTCATCCTCGCTCACGACCTGGGCCACTTGGACAAGCGACAACGCTGGCCCTGACGGACGAGATCGGCCGCCTCCCAAACGCCTACCACTCCGCCCTTCTAACTCCTAACTCCTAACTCCTCCCAATCATCCGTTGGGGGGAAGCGTCTTTGCAAGGCTTTCGCGAAAAGGTAGAATCACAGAAATGCTCGGGAAAATGGACCTTTCGCGGGGTCCTATACCCCGCCTCCCCACCGGTCGCCCGTTCAGAGCCGGTCACGGCGACTTAGGAAAAGTCCTGCTCCCGAAAGGACTTGCAAAACGGCCGCGACAGCGGCTGACATCGTTTCTTGGGCCACGGTCACGATTGGCCATTTTTGGAGACCTTCATGAAGCCACTGCTTACTCATCGGTCGGTGATGAAACCGTCCTCCCGCGGCCCTGAGCTACTGCACGACCCGGCCTACAACAAAGGTTCCGCGTTTTCCGCTGAGGAACGCGAGCGGTTCGGCTTGCAGGGCCTCGTGCCGGCGGGCGTTCGCACGATCGAAGAGCAGATGGCCATGCAGCTTGCGCGTCTGCGAGCCAAGCGCGACGACCTGGAACGGTACATCAGCCTGTCGGCCCTCCAGGATCGCAACGAGACGCTCTTTTACCGCGTCCTGGTCGAAAACCTCGTGGAACTGCTGCCGATCGTCTACACCCCCACGGTAGGGAAGGCGTGCCAGCAGTACAGCCATATCCTCCGCCGTCCGCGCGGCATCTGGATCACGCCGGACGATGTGGACCGCATCCCGGCCCTCTTGCGCAACGCCCCGTTCCAGGACATTCGCCTGATCGTGGTCACGGATAACGAACGGATCCTGGGCCTTGGCGACCAGGGGGCCGGCGGCATGGGCATCCCCGTGGGCAAGCTGGCCCTTTACACGGCTGCCGCGGGCATCCATCCCCAGCACTGCCTGCCCGTGAGCCTCGACGTGGGCACCAACAACGCCGAACTGCTCAACGATCCCTGCTACCTCGGCTATCGCAAGCCTCGACTCCGGGGCGACGCCTATTGGAAGTTGCTCGACGCGTTCGTGGCCGCCGTCAAGGAAGTGTTCCCCGACTGCCTGATCCAGTGGGAGGATTTCCACAAGAACACCGCCTTCGAGGTCCTCCAGCGCTACCGGAAGCAGACGGTCAGCTTCAACGACGACATCCAAGGCACGGCCGCCGCTGCGGTGGCCGGAATCCTGACGTCGCTGCGGATCATCGGCGGCGGGCTCTCCGACCAGCGCATCGTCTATGCGGGGGCCGGCGCGGCAGGCGTGGGCATCGGCACCCTGGCGGCCCTGGCCATGCGTGAAGAGACCGACGACGAGGCCACGATCCACGCCGCCCAGGTCTTTGTCGACAGCGAAGGGCTCCTGTACCAGGGCCGGCGCATCGCCGATCCGCAAAAAGTGCCCCTCGCCCTGAGCGCCGCGGCCAAGGCCGCCTACGGTTTCGCCCAAGAAGGCCCGTACGACCTGCTGGAAGTCGTCCGCCGGGTCCGGCCCACGATCCTCGTCGGCACAACGGCCCAGGCCAACTCCTTCACCGAGGAGGTGATCCGCGAGATGGCCCGCCATGTCGAGCGTCCCGTCATCCTCCCCTTGAGCAATCCCACCTCGAAGGTCGAATGCTCGACGGCCGACGCCCTCCGCTGGTCCGACGGCCGGGCGATCCTCGCCACGGGCACCGCCTTTGACCCGGTCACCTACGAGGGCCGCA
>JBDKTH010000548.1:0-3094 GCA_039680305.1 Thermoguttaceae bacterium
AGGTCAACAACAGCACCGTTGCCAAGACGACGGTCGCAGGACGTGCGAAATGGATTGGTCGCATGAACGCTCCTTCGGTGAGTCCTTTTTCAGCTAACCACTCTTCGTGCGAGATGTCAAGAAGAAACAAGGGGCGGGTTTCTTTGGCCACTTCGTACCCGAAAGCCGGCAGACCGACCAACTGGGACGCCGTGCGTCAGGCCGCCGCGCTGGTGGAAGAGGCCCGAGCGGCCGGCCTGCCGGCCGACATTCTCCGGCTCTCGGACCGTGGCTACCTGCGTCCGGGGAGCGTGGCCGACGTCGTGGTTTTGTAACCGTCAAAGAATCGTCACCCCCTATTTGGCGGCGATGCGGCGAGCGGCCCGCTTTTGGCGGCGACGGCGGAGTTGGGCTTCGCGAGATTCCTCTTCCCGCTGCTTGAGGCGGTGCTCGGGATGGGCGGCAACCGTCTCGCGGATCGCCTTTTCAACGTCGGAGGCAATCGCATCTTGCGTCGATTCGGCCCCCCCACCTCCATCATCATGGCTTCCGTTGTCTTCGGTAATCCTCCGTTGTCTCTGTGCTCTTCTGTTGCATCGGACGATTTGGGAAGGACGAGACGAGTCGAGACGACCATTTGCATGGGTGAGAAGATACGCACACGGCAGCAGACCGGCAGCGACCACATCGTCAACTTGCGGCAGGGGACCGACAGGCAGCGGAATGAGCCAGTGGCAAGCCGGCCCGTCGGGGTGCCGGCTCGGAGGGAGAAGGCAGTAGTGAATGACAGGGGCCATTTTGTCAGAACCTGACCCACTCCAGGCCGCTGACCGTGAAGCTGACCTTCGCGTCGTTCTTCGAGTTCACGCCTACCATCACTTTTCGGACGTGTGAGGGCTGAAGCTTGCCGCCGCGGGCAGGCTTGGACCACGAGCCCCAATGGGCATGCGAGAAAAGGCAGACTGCCCTCTGCGGAGTTCGTGCATTCGCCGAGATGGGAATGCCCGCAAGGTAGGACGAGCCGTCTTCCTGGACGAATTGGATACGGAAGTCGCCCTCGCCCTCCACTATTTGAATGGTCAACGCGAGGCCGTCCATATCGTCGGCCGGAATCTCGTTTTCGGCAAGGTTCACGATGGGGTATCCCCACGGGTCGCCCTTGCCGAAGCGCATCTCGAATCGCATGCGGTTCGGCGGCGTGGCCTGATGCGTCATCGTTGCACCGGGGCCGATGTTATCCTTCCATCCCTCCACCTTCGTGGCTGAGAGGATGGGGCGGTTGGCCGCCGGCGTGGCCTCGGCAAGGCGGATCGAATTGTCGAAGGCGAGCACGGGCCGCCCGTCGGCGCCGAAATTGCCTCGCAGTTTGACCGTATTGCTTCCGAACATCGCCTGCCCGGTGCAGCTGAGAGTGAGTTGTCCGCGGAGCGTTTGACGCCCCAGGGGCTCCAGCGCGACGTCCCAGGTTTTGGGCTCCAGACGGCACTGGGTCGGCAATTCTTCGATTCCGATCGTTCCCTTGATGGGATGCTCGGCGAAGTTGTAGACAACCACTTCGATATCCGACGCCCCCTGTGCCTTTCGCTGAAACGCCTGGGAATTCAGATCGGCCGTTCCCCGTGGCTCGTTAAGTTGCAGCACCACGGGCGAGGCAACTCCCTCGCGCCGCGGCGCAAGCGGTGCAGGCGGTTCCAGCCCGAGCGATCGAGCCCCCCCGGCCGGAAGAACGACGAACACCGCCTCCGGCCGTAAGGCCCGCGGCACGCTCTGGCCGATCGTTCGGCCGAGGTAGTCGTACACCTTCTCCGCGCTTCGGGGCTTGTTGCCGGGCCAAGGCTGTTCCTTCTCAGCCCACGCGACGAGAACGTCCTTGGCAACGCCGTCCACAACCGCGGCGAACGCATACACGCCAGTACCGTCGTCGCTCGACGGGATCCGGCCGAGGCTCCTCGCACCAGCCAGGAAACGCCCCACGGTCGCCAGGGCCACGTAGCCGGGCCTCGGCGTATGGTCGTGCCGCAGGAGGCCGAATTGGATCGCATTCTCGAGATAGTTGCCCAGGATGAAGAAGAAGTGTCGCTGGACTCCCGCGTAGAGCGAACTGGCGTAGGACCTGGCCACGAACCTCGCTTGCTTCATCTCGGCGTCCGGCGTCATGTCGCCCCACGGACGGTCGGTCTTCCAGGGCACACGGATACCGCACTCGCTGAGCCAGATCGGCCGGCCGCTCGCGGCCGCGCAGGCGGTGGTGAACAGGCTCAAGTAGCTGCTCGGGGAATCGTAGGAGTGAATGTTGTACGTGTCGAAGTAAGGCCAAGCCTCGTTCGCCAGGACGCCCCTGGTCTGGGCGGGAGTTCCCGCACCGGCGAAGACGTTCCAGCAGACCGTCAGCTCTGGATCGCCCGCTTTGAACCCCAGATAGGCCGCCTTCTGGAGCGAGCACATCTCGGTGGCCGTGTGGCCGCCGAACCCTTCGATATTCGCCTCGTTCCAGGGCTCCCACGCGGCAACGCGCCCTTTGAATCGCTGGGCCAAGGCCTTGCAGATTCGGTACTCGTCGCGCAGATCGCGAGGGAAACGTTTCCACGACCTGTCGCCGTCGAGCTTTGGGTCGGAGCACCACTTCGGCGTACTGTGGAAGACATCGAGCACATTCAGGCCGTGCTTCACGAAGTTCGCAGTCGAGGTGTCGTAGTCCGTTTCGCCGGACCGTACTCCCCGATTCGGCTCCAGCTCGTTCCAAACCACCCGGTCTCGCGCCCAGTTGACGCCCGCCAGGGCCGCCAGGCTGGCATAGTATTCCTGGTGTTTCTTTTTCGCCGTTGCACCGTAACGCCGCGAGAAACCGGCCGACGCCGTGTCGATACACACGGGCGAATCCTGTGGCGTGGGAACAACCAGCGGGGCAAGGACCGCTGCGGTCGTCCAATCGATCACCGCTCCTGTTGCGGACTGAAGCTCGATTCGATACCAGCCGACGCTCAACTTGCCCAGGTTCAGGCGGGCCGCCGGGTCGGTCGCCGCACAACGCCCCTTTGCCGCCACCTGCTTTCGGTCGTCCAGCGCTTGCCAGGTCTCGACCTTGCCGGCCGCGCCTTGGGGAAGGGGAATCGTC
>JBDKTH010000992.1:0-5793 GCA_039680305.1 Thermoguttaceae bacterium
CTCGGTGACCATGTTGATGATCAGCCCTTTTTTGAAGTCGTCCAGCACCGGCTTTCCGTTCGGCCGTCGACGATAGGGAGTAACCATGACAATACCCCTTGGAGTGAGAGAGTGGATGGTGGCGAGCGCACAGCGGTGGCGGCAGGCGTTCCGCTCTCAGCTCTCAGCTTTCCGCTGGCTCGCGTTTTCGTTGTTCCTCATCATGCCAATTTTTCGGCCCTTCGTCGAGGTTTTATCTGGGCCACTCGCCAAAAAAACAGAAAAAAAAGAACGGCCGGGTTCACCGGCCGTTCCTGGTGTCATGGCAATGCGTCTCGTCAATCGGACTTGCTTACCGGTTCGCCGCCGGCCGTTGGATCAGCACCGGCGGCTGGAGGAGACCGAAGGGGATCAGGTAATAGTCGTCGCGCCAAACCTTGGCCTTGCCCCCGAGACGCGCATCGTACCAGTTGACCTCGCCCGGCTCGCGGTTGGGCCAGTAATGGTTGGCGCGGAAGGTGGCTGGGCCGACGGCCGTGTGCTCGCCGCCCTTGTGATGGTGTGGCCCCATCAGGTTGCGCAGGCTGTTGGTCAGCGAGACCCGCACCGTGTTCTTACCCGGCTTGAGCGCGGCGGTCACGTCGGTCTCCCACGGACTGGCCATCAGCGGCGGACAGGGCTGCCCGTTGACCGTCACGTTGATGACCACGGCCTCGAACGAGGGGAAGGCCAGCAAGTACTTCTTGCCCGCCTCGACCGCGCCGAGCTCGAACGTGCTATCCAACTGGAACTCGCCCGCATAAAACGGATAGCCCTGCGGCGCCAGGTCGCCCGAGAAGGCGTGTTGCTCTCGTGTGATGGCAAAGCTCTTGAAGCTGTGGATCGGCTTCGGCACTAAGGCGCCCTCTTGGTTGCGGTAGGTTGTCTTGAGCGGCTTGTCGGCCACGACGGACTTCACGGCGAAATCGCCGATCAGGTAAATGCTCTCGATCTCCGTTCCATAACGTGCCCGGGCGTTGAGGCTCGTGGGAATGGCCGACACATAGTTGAGCGTCAGAACGATCTCGTTGTGTCCTTGCTTCAGCAGGCCGTCGACCGTCTTGGCACGGAAGGTGAAGCAGGTGTACGAATCGTTGGCGTCGAACACCACCTGCTTGCCGTTGACCGTGATCGACGTGTACATCTCCGGTTGCTCAACCACGAGCTTGCAGGCGGAGGGCACGTCGGTGATCTCGGGCTCGAACTTCAGCTTGAGCTCGCCCTTGTACGGCGTGCTTTGGGCAAACCGGTCGTAGATCGCCAGCACCGGCTCCGGCTCGCTCCAGGTCGCCCCGCCGTCCTTCGAATAACGGGCGTAATCGAGCGTCAGCGCGTTCGGATCGACCCGCTTGCCCTGCCACGGGCCGGCCAGCTTCACGACCTCCTGCCGCTCGCCGGGCAGCGAGTAGTCGCCGTCGAACTGGGCATTGGCCGAAACCGGGCCGACGGTAACGATCCACGTCTCGGCGGGCGAGAAATCGAGGGCGTAGCTGCCGTCGGCTTCAGGCTTCAGACGCAGGCACTGGCCGTTGACCGGATTCCAAAGGGCAACCGCCGCGTCGCGATCGCTGAAGCGAAGCGAGAGCGTGCGGTTCTCAAGTCGAGAGCTGTTCGAAAGCTGGAGCGAAAAACCGTTGGCCACCGTGCGCAGGTGCGTCCAGACCTCCTCGTTCTTCGCCCCGCTGAGCGTGAAGACCGGCGGCACCTTCTGGTTCAACGCGTCGAGCCAGCCGTCGCCCTTGACCAGCGGTGCGTAGCTCTTAAGTTCCTCCATCGCGGCCGCGTCTTCTTCGCCATCGACCAGCGAGGGATACGCCTCGGCGACCAGCACTGTGCCACCCTGAGCGGCAAAGGCCTTGAGCAGCGCAAGCGTCGAGGCACGAATGGTCAGCATCGACGGCACGACCACGACGCGATAGGCCATCTTGCCGATCTCGAACCGGCCGCTGGCCGCCCGGCCGATCTCGGAGATGATCTGTTCGTCGCCCAGATCGAAGTTGCGGTGGGTGCGGACCAGGGCATTAAGCAACCCGGCGAAGGCCGCATCGCGTTTTCCCGAGAGCTTCTGGGCGTGTTCGATATAGTCCGACTCGATCGGGCTCAGCACGCAGACCTCCGGCGTGGTCTGTCCCACGGTCGCGAAGTAGCACAGCCGCGCCGAAAAGTCCTCAAACAGCCGGTTGTAGCGCCAGTAGGGCTGCTGGTAGCTGATCGTGGGCGGGTAATCGCGTTTGCGTTCCCCCTTCATGCTGTAGAGGGACAGGTGCGGGCACATGAAGTTGACGCCCATCAGCGTATGCCAGGCGGTGATCCACATCCGGTCCTCGAAGGTCATGTTGTGGCCGCTGATGCCGAACAGCTCGCTCAGGCGGCGCGTGCGGCCGTACTGGTTAGCCACCGAGGTCATGACCTTGCCGCAGTGCAGCGTGTTGTAATGCAGGCCCAAAGCGTCAATGCCCGGCATCTGCATGTGGCGCAGCTGCTGCATGAGGTTCCCCTCGTTGAGCATGTTGCCCGTGGGCGCGTCCTCGGAGTTGTAGTGGCCGGTCCAGATGAACTGGTGGGCGGCGCAATAGTCCCCGATCTGCTTGCTGAATGCCTGCTCGAAACAAGCGGCGACCGTGCGGTAATAGTCCAGCCGCACCTTGCGCCACGGCCCGACCTCGGCAAAGAGCGACGGCAGATGGGGAGCCAGCTCATAGCCGGAGCGTGCCTTGAAGGCGGCCGGAATGACCGGCGAGTAACTGATCGCCCCCTGATTGGCAATCTTCGCGCGGGGGCTGATCTGCGGCTCGTCGGTAAAAATGCCCAACACGCGCGGTTGGCCGCCGAACTTCTCGACGTAAGGGACGTAACTGCAATCGATGAACGCCTTGACCATCGCCGGGTTCATCAGATCCACCCAGGAGGTGCCATTGAACCACGCGTCGCCCAGGGGGTTCACGTGGCAGACGTACTTGAAGCTGGCATCCTCGAACAGGACCGTGTCCGGCGGGTTGATCGCCTGATCCTTCTTGACGCGCACAAGCGACCTCGCCTGGAAGGCGGGATCCTTGAGCGGCACGATCCCGCCGGCAAAACCGCTGGGCCACTTGTCCTCGTCGTAGAACCAGGCATCGATCCCGAGTTCCTGCGAACTCTTCACCCCGGCGGCCATGACGTCGAACCAGGTCTTGCTCAGATACTCGGTCAAGAGGCCCATCCGGCTGTGAAGAAACGTGCCGCCGAAACCGCCCTCCTTGAACCGATGGAGTTGCCGATCCAACTCCGCGGCATCAAGATCATCGTAGAGCGAGTAAAACGGCACCGATCGGTAGGTATTGGCGGGGGTTCGGAAAGCGTTTTGCTCGAAACGCTCGCCCTCGCTTCCGGCCGCGGCCGTAGCGGCTTTGGCATCCTGAGCGATCGTGACGACGTTGCAGGCCATCAGCCCCAACAGGAGGCCCGCGGCAAGGTTCTTCTTCAGCATCATGTCCATCCCGGTTTCGTAAATGATCAACCCATACTTCCCACGGCGGCAAAGCCGGAATCCCTCCGGGCTCACGCGCCCTTACATCTTATTATTATGGCATCCCAAGCAGCCCTTAGGACTCCGTGCCAGACCAGCTCGCGCCGAAATCTCGCGCGGCACGCTTCGGCTCGGACGCGAACGTTGTATAACCAGCAGAGGACTCCATTCGCAGCCCCCCGCGGCTACTACCCCGTCCAGATTCTCTCGGTTCGGCCTGCCATTTTCGTTCGGCTTGAAGTCGTGTGCAAGAGGCCCCCCGTGAAATCCCTTGAGTCCGATCGCCACCGTTCGAGAGCCAACGGGCCGACCGCACCGCCGGTTGATGCTGGCTTTGCGCCGGGTTACGATGAGGCATCGCCCAGCAGACGAGAAGCTCGACGCTTCCTATGGCCGCTAGACCGCGCAACACGAACCTGTTGCATGGACGAGAAACCCGCCCCAAGGAGACACGCCGCCGTGTGTAGCCGAACCTGCCCCATCGTTGTCCTTTTGTCCGTGATTCTGAGCCTCGTATCCGCCCGGGCGCGGGCCGAGTCGCCGGAAGAGCTGATCCGCCAGGCAGGCAATGCCGAAGACGACGCCCAGCGTCTGGAGATCCTCCGGCGGCTCGAAAAGGCGGCCGACTTGGATCCGCGTCTTCGGGGCGAGGTCGAGCGGATGGCGGCGTTTGTCGAACGCTGGCAAAACGATCCGTCGCTCTACCGTTGGTTCGATCGCGACATCCGTCGCCGACTGGACTACGATTTTCACGTCCGGCCTGAGTCGCCGCTCTATCCGCTGGCCCGACTGTATCGAGGCAGGATGCTGGTCTGGGCGGCCAACGAGTACGGCAACATTATCGGGTACCACGACCAGCGCCGTCAGTTCTTCGACAAGGCGGTGGAGGATTTCCGTGCGGCCCGCACGGCCTTTCCCGCCAACCGCATCCCCAGGATGTATCTGGGCGATCCCATCCCGGCCGGTCAAACCTACGATTCGCCCGCGACGGCTCCAAGGTGGGCCTCGCTCCAGCGTGAAGGGCTCCAGCGACTGGGCGACATCGTTCACTGGTGGATCGACCATCGTCTGCAGAAGGACGGCCAGTACGGAGGAGGCTGGGACGACGACTGCGAAATGTGGCGGGACTGGGTCCCCGTGATGATCGCCTTCGAAGACCCGAAGATCACCCGGGCCCAGGCCCTCTTCTCCAAGGCCTTGCTCGACCAGCCCTACATGAAGGGCGGGTATACCAGCCACGTGTACGACGTGGAGCACACCGCCGAGCCCTCCAAAGACACGATCACGCCCATGATGCACCTGGCTCCGGACGATCCGCAGTGGCAGGCCCGCGCCAGCCGTGTCGCCGAACTGGCCCGGACGCTCTGGACCGGCAGGAATCAGCGTGGTTTCCTTCAGTTCAAGAGCACCTATTTCAGTGCCGAGAAGGTCGACGCGAATCCCAAGCGAGCATGCGATACGCCGTACAGCGTCGTGGCGGTCGAGCCGGTGCTCCTTCTCTGGCAGCGCACGGGCGATCCGCAACTCGGCCAGTTCTTCGCCTCATGGATGGACACCTGGGTCGAGGCCACGGCCCGCGCCGAGCACGGCAAGCCGGCCGGGGTGATCCCCGCGGCAATCCGTTGGCCGGACGGTGCCGCGCGGGGACCGGGCGAGAACTGGTGGGACCCACGCCATCACTCCGAGCCGAGGCTCTACCAGTGGCCCAGCGCCGTCGGCATGCTGGCCGACAGCCTGCTGCTGACCTGGCACATGACAGGCAAGGAGAAATACCTGGAGCCGCTCCGCTCGATGGCGGCCATCCGCCTGGAGTATCTCAAGCACCGGCCGAAACAGGCCCCGCCGGAAGGAAGCGAGGCCTGGTGTGGCAGCAAGCTCTCGTTCCTCGCCCCCACGCTCGCCCGGTACAAACTCCTGACCGGCAGTGCCGAGTTCGACGAGCTGCTCACGAAGGACTACACGGCCCTGGCGATCGACGAGTCGGCCGCCCGGCGGGACTCGCTGGAATCGGCCCTCCGCGCGACGGTCGAGGCCCTTCGAATCAACTTCCCCGGCTACACCAGCGAGGTTCGTTATACCGACCGCGTCTTCACCTTCCCGCGGCTATTCAAGCCAGACATGCTGTTCGCCGAGGCGGTCCCCTCCTGCGACAAGCGGCCCGACACCCGGTTGCTCTACGCCACGGCCACCGGCGACCGAGGCAATTTTGAGTTCTTCCCGCTCAACGCCGTGCGCTGGCTGACGCCGCCGCGGGACATCGCCGCGCT
>JBDKTH010000625.1:0-5723 GCA_039680305.1 Thermoguttaceae bacterium
AAGTTCGCCGACATCCTCCCCCAGCTCGACGAGATGATCCCCGAAGGCCTGGTGACGCTGGAAAAGGTCCACGTGATCACCTACCGACATGGGGCGGAGTAGGACGGGAGCGAGTGGATCGTGGGGCGTGACTAGCCGCCTTTGGGGCTCGCGTCGCGTTTTCCGGTCGGTTTGGAGTTGCGGGAGTTGGAAAGCGATTTGTTCGCCGCGGCTTTGGAGCGGGTTTTGCCGGGCACGTCGCGAGTTGCCGAGAAAACGTATTCGTACTCCCGGCCCCGACGCACGCACTCGGCGGTGAAGATCTGTGGTTCCAGCCCCGTGGCGCGAAGGTTGCCCGGCGCGGCATCCCGCGAGCGGCCGCGCGGCTCGACCAGCACGAATTTGCGATCGGCGACGCCTTCGGCCAAGGGCACCTCGAACAGTTCGGCATCGGTGGCGGAAAGCCGCTCGGGCTGGCCATCGAGGTTCACGACGGATTCGAAACGCCTCTCCTGCAATTGTTGGCGCAGCTCGTCGATCGAGGTCACACGGCATCCCTGCTTGTGAAGCTCCAGCATCCCGGCAGCCAGGAACTTCAGACGCCGAATCGTTTCCCGGTAGTTGGAGGCGGGCGTGTTCTGGATATAGGTCAGCCACTTCGCTTCGAGTGCCTTGAAGTCCGGGATCCCGAAGGAGGCGACAAACGCCTGCCGCCAATCGGCGCCGCGGTTGAGCATCACCAGGAAATTCAGGTAGCCGCTTTCATATTTCCCTTGTTCGGCAAAAACGAGGAAGTGGACCAGGCTCCACGCCTCCAGGTAGAGCAGGGTGGCGTCCTCGGCGCGGACATACTCGTTCCATTGGCCACCATTGATCGTCAACAGCCGCTCCAACGGCAGGGTCTTTCGCGCGGCGATCGCGCGGAGCAGACGGTGGCGATCTTGCGAGGGGAAATCGCCCAACACGAGCTGGCCGTCGACCATGACCCCGCGCTCGAACAGTTCGGCCAGTCCTTCGTTGGCCCATGGCGGCAATCCGGCAAAGAGCTGGGAAGCGACCTGATGAAACCCTTCGTGTTGCAGGAGCGGTTTCATCTGTTCCAGCGAATACTCCCCTCGCCAGCCGACCAGCGAAATCGTGTTGCCAACCGTGATGCACATCCCCCACGACCCCGTCCCATCGCTATGAAAGCGAGAACGCAACACATTCTGGTAATCGTCCCGGTTGGCGAACAAATAGAGATCCAACATGGCCGGCCGCTGGAGGCGGATGGGCAACCGGGAGAGAAGGTTCCAATACGACTCGAAGGTGAAATCCATGTGCTCGGCCAACGGCTTGGCGTCGGCCGGCGGAAAGTCGGTCTTGATGTTATAGTGCTTCGAGCGATAGGTCGGCGCGCGGAGCCACCAGTCCTGGCCCGGCGGGTTTTGGGCGCAAACGGAGACGGCGGTGGCCAAGACGACGAACAGGCAAGCGATGGCGTGCTTCATCACGAGAGCGACTCCTCCATCGCTATTCTAGGTGAAAGCGAAAACCGCGAAAGGACTGTAGCCGGCCAGCCGGGCGGCGCTGACTCGGCGCGACCGCCCGCAACACCCCCGCCAAGTTTAGCCCGGGCACTTGTGCCAGGGACCTCGCCCGCCGAACTTGCGAACCGGCCGCCATCGCAAGTGCCATGGTGCAAACAAGATAAAACCACTCTTCTCGTTCCCCTCTTCCGGATCTTGACCGTTTCGTACGACCCGCTACAATTTCGGTAGTTCGCGAAATACCGAAGAAGCGAGGAGCATCCGTGGGCGCCCTCAACGACCTTTTCCAGGCCCTCAGTGACCCTACCCGGCGGGAGATCCTCCGGCTCTTGCGCCAGCGCGACATGACCGCCGGCGAGATCGCCGAGGCCTTCCCGCTGGCCAACTCGACCATGTCGGGCCACTTTCGGGTCCTCAAGCATGCCGGACTGGTGGTCACGGAACGGCAGGGCACGCGGATCGTCTATAGCCTCAACACCTCGGCGGTGGACGAGGCGGTGGCCGCGGTCATGGACCTGCTCGGCACGGGAAAGTAGCTACAAGGAACGACGCAATGAGACTCACGCTTCGCACCGAGTTGCCCCAGTGGCTGCTGATCGCCGCGATGTTTCTCGCCGGCGCGATCGCTTGGCCGTTTGCGCCCGAAAGAATCCCCGCTCACTGGAATGCCTACGGCCAGATCGACCGCTATGGCGGCAAGTTCGAAGGCCTGCTGATGCTTCCCTTGATGGCCCTGGGGCTTTACTTGTTGCTGATCGTTGTGCCGAAACTCGACCCGGGCCGGGCCAACTACGATCGTTTCCGAATTGCATACGCGATCATCCGGATCGCGATCCTGGCCCTCCTGGCGGCCATCCAGACGGTGATCCTGCTGGTCGCCTTTGGGGTCCACGTCGAGATGAACCTGGTGGTGATGCCGTTGATGGGGGTGATGCTCATCGTGTTGGGCGGGGTGATGGGCAAGATTCGCCCCAACTGGTTCGTCGGCGTGCGCACCCCGTGGACGCTCTCCAGCAAGCTCTCCTGGAGCCGCACGCACCGTCTTGGCGGCTGGCTGTTCATCCTGGTTGGCCTGCTGGCGATCGGTCTGGCGTTTGCCCCGCAGCCCTGGGGCTTGTTTATCTGGATGGCCTCGATCATGGTCGCCACGCTCGGACTGGTGGTCTACTCGTATTTCGTCTGGCGGCAGGACCCCGACCGTGTCCCACCGGCCGGCACCGCCCCGAGCGAGGAATAGCCGTTTGGCGGGCTTCGCGAGTTGGACTCTGTCCCACGACCGTTCTTGACCGGCCCCTTCTGGCACGCGAGACTAGAAGGCGTGATCTGGCCGCACAACTCTTCCCGAACCGTATCGCCATGACGATCAAGTTTTACTGCCCACTCGGACACCTGCTGACCGCCGAGGACCACCAGGCGGGCAAGGCGATGTCGTGTGTCGTCTGTGGGCAACTAGCGATCG
The DNA here is from genome assembly GCA_039680305.1 of Thermoguttaceae bacterium. Classification (GTDB taxonomy): domain Bacteria; phylum Planctomycetota; class Planctomycetia; order Pirellulales; family Thermoguttaceae; genus JBDKTH01. The sequence goes on from JBDKTH010000625.1 coordinate 2,968, forward strand.
TGCCGCAGCTTGCGCCAAGCACGCCTCAGCCCCCGGCGACTCGCCAAAACGCGGCGGAGCGATCGCCCAAGGAGCCCGCCGCCGCGCCGCCCTCGCCGGCGTTGTTCCAGGAAGCCTACCGGGCGGATGCGGGCAAGCTGCATCGGGTGCGATGGCTGGCGATGTGGTTGAGCCTGGTCATCCTGTTCGACGTCGCGCCGGCCGTACTCCATGCAATGCCCCAGCCGGCCCCCACTTGGGTCTGGCTCGTGTTGCTGTCGACGGTGCTCCAGGGAGTCTTCATCGCTTGGATGGTGGCCACGCCCGACTGGGCCACCTTGCGGGTCGTGACGCTATTCTTTCTCCTCGTGGCCTTGGGCTACGGTCTGGTGGCGGTTTGGGTGACGGGAAGTGAATCGCCCCCGTGGGGCCTCGATTCCGTGTATCGCTGGGCCCCACGCTGGTGCGTCTCGGCGTTCTTGATCACTAGTCTGGGCGCCTATCTGTGTGGCCATGTCAGCAGCAAATGGCATCGCGCCTTCAAACTCGAAATGGCGATGAAAGCGACGCGGCGCAATCGCCCCGCATAACGGCCTTGTCGCGTGCCCCGTCGGTAGTAGAATGGTCTATCAAGGGCGCAATGCCGCGTGGCTCAAAGAGGAACCAGGTCATGAGTACGATAACTCCTGTCACTGCCGAGCAACTGCTGCGGATGCCGGACGACGGCTTTCGCTATGAGTTGGTCGCAGGAGAACTGAAGAAAATGACGCCTTCCGGTTGGGTGCATGGTGCGGTGGGGGGGCGGCTTCACGTGTTGTTGGGACAGCAGGTCTTGGAGCATCGTCTGGGCGAGATCTTCTTTGCAGAGACCGGCTTCCTCCTCTCGCGCGACCCTGATACGGTCCGTGCCCCGGATATCGCCTTTATCCGCAAGGATCACCTTCCCGCCTCGCCACCCCAGGAAGCATTTTGGCCCGGGGCGCCGGATCTGGCCGTGGAAGTGGCTTCGCCCGGCGACATGGTTCGTGAGATTGACGACAAAGTCAAAGCCTGGCTGCATGCGGGGGCGATGGCCGTCTGGGTCGTCAATCCGACATGGCAAAGTGTAACGGTCTATCGCTCAAGCACCGACATCCGCGTGCTCACCGTGAATGATGAGTTGACCGGGGAGGATATCGTCCCCGGTTTCCGTTGCCGGGTGGCTGAGATCTTCAACGTCTGAAGTCTTGGCCACTTCCCATCACGGCACTTGCCACTCGATGGCCAGGGCTTCGTAGTCTCCCAGGGTATCCAAGGTCGTGTGGATCGTTCCGTCCTTGATTGTGAGCGCGACCGGTCGCTTGTCCCACAGGCGGCGAATCTCCTTGACCTGACGTCCCGCCGGGATTTCCAGCCTCGCGGGCTGGTCAAAGAGCGTGGCGGCGACCGGCGCTGTCGCGTGAAGCTCGATGGGCAGCTTTCCCTCGACAACGTAACGCACTGCGGCGGCCAACAGCCGCTCGATCGTCGGCGACAACTGCTGGCACTGGATCGCCTCCAAACGTCCCGGCAGGTAGACCATGCGCCCGCGGCCACGGGACTGGAGCACCGCGCCCGGCACCGGTTGGCCGTCGACGGTCTCGCCGGCCAGCGTGGCCACCGAGGTTGCCGTTGCCAGGCGGACGGCAACGTGGGTGTCGTCGTGCATCATCGGTTCCAGGCCCTCGGTGACGGGCGAGGCTGTCCACTGAATCTTGCGGTTCGCTGGCGCAAGCATCTTCGTATAGTGGACCCCAAAGACGTCGGCCAAGCCGAAGTCCCCGCGTCGCTGGCCCTTCTCGTCGTAGAGCGACGTTTCGTGGGTGGCGATCAGCCCGCCGCCGCGGTTGACGAATTCCCGCACGCGCTGGACCTGTTCGTCCGACATGCACGCTTCATTGGCCAGGCAGAGAACGCGGAAGCCGGCCAGTTGGGTGTGAAAATCGCCTCGTTGCAAAGTGACGATCGGCACCCCCTGGCGCGCGAGGGCCGAGTACATGCCCACCAAAGCCCCCAGGAACCGATCGCGAACGGGGCGAGGGGCCGAACGGTCGGCTTTCAGCCGCTGCTGGGCCGTGTCCTCGGTCACGCCCCGCGTCGGGCTTCACCTGCTTCACCGTCTCGGCAATCAGCCCCGTCACCTCGGCCAGGCTTTCGTAAAGAAACTGGGTGTAACGCGGCGTGTCCGGGTCATTGGGATCGCCGACTAGTTCTGGCCGGTTGACCATCTCCCACAACACGCACCACTGCCGGCCCGTGTCGAGCTTCGCGACCGGCATCTCCTGGCCCCACATCTCGCGATACTTCTTGCGGCAATGCTCGCAGAAGCAGCGATGCGGCGTCAGACCATCGACATAGAGTCCCGCCGGACCGTAGTTGGTGAAGACTTCCTTGAGCAGGTTGACGAGCAGTGCACGGTAGCGCGGATGGTTGATGCAGACGTAGCACGAGTCGGCCACATTGTAGGCCACCGTGGCCGGCCGACTGCCATCTGACTGGCGGATCGCGACGTCTTCAAACAACGGATGCCACTTGTAGAGTGCATTGGGATCGATGTACGCGACGATTTTCACGCCCAGGCGGTTTGGCACATACGCCGGGTCGGTCGTCAGGCACAAGAGGTTCAGCCGCGGATTGAACATCGGCCGGGCCATGGCCCAACTGGCTGGGCGAAAGACCGTAGCGCTGGCTTCCCTCGCGTAGAGGCGGAACTTCCACATGCCGGCCGGGATCGCAAGACGCAGCCGGCCCGACCCCGG
>JBDKTH010000589.1:0-4547 GCA_039680305.1 Thermoguttaceae bacterium
GTTGCACGAGCAGTTTCATCTGGCTGTCGGTCGCCTTCGCCAGAAGTCCCATTTGGTTCTATCTTTCTTCGCCCAAGCGGGATTGAAGATCACAACGACTTGACTTTATTTGCGCAGCGGTCAGTAAATTACTCAAGAAAAGCTGGCATATGTATATGGGGGAGCGATTAGCTCTCGCCGCTCGGTGCTTCCACGCCTTTGGTCTGGCCAGCCGGGGCCGGTCTGGTCCATTGCAGGACTTTTTCGGCATGCTCGGCAAACTCGTCGACAGCCATGGCGATCTTCACAACGTGCCCGCACTCGCACCGCATGACAATCGTGACCGACGGTTGCGATTCACCCTCCAGACGGTACTCCCACCGCTGGCAATGGGCATCGCATTCGAGCCCGCGAAGCTCGCGGATATGCTCCGCGACCTGCGCGAACGAGTCATCATCAGCGGAACGCGGGCTGTGGAGATTCTCGATGAGTTGGACCGATCCGGCATAGTGGCCCTGCGTGGCGCATTGGTCTTCATCGGGATCTGGGGCTTCCGCAGTCGGATCGGCATCCTCTTCCGTCGTCTGATCGACGATACAATCGCCTTCAGGCGACGTCTGGCAGCCGCCTGGACATCGCCGCTTGGATTGTCGGTCTGCCTCGCGTCTCTTGCGGGCCATATCGGCGTAATACGCGAGCAATCTATGCAACACGTGCTCATGGCCCTTGTTCTGCGGTTCGCCTCAAATCGCTAGGACCGCGCGCTCAAGGAAGCTCGATCGTTCCGCCAGGAGTGCCAAGGGCATTCCCCCGTAGCAAGGCTGGCTCTCGTGCATCCGCTTGAAGAGCTGTCGCTCTTCGTCATTGAGCGGGCAGGGCATCGAGTTCTTGATGGCACACATCAGGACGTGGACGCACTGCCCGACGTACTGGTAAGCCCGCCATCCGAGGTGGAGCAGGGCTTGGCGAACCTTTTCATGGTGCAGTCTCCCACCCCGCTTGCCTTTCGGCTGCGCGATCTGATGAATGAGGTGCATCGCGCGATAGGAGGAGTCAACCCGCCGGCCGAAGTCGCGCACCCCATGAAGCACGGCCAGCCCGCCAACTGCCCCCAACTCGACCAATTCCTCGAGACTGCAGCGGGGAATGATACGCCTCAGCCCATCGGGGTCGGTGTAGCAATCGATGGGGACGCGAAAGTCCTCCGGGAAGAATGATGCGAGACGCTCGGGCGGACGCCACGCTCCGCATCCCCGGGTTACGGTAACTTTCTCGGGCTTGCCCGGCCGGACAAGCTCCTCGATCTTCGGTTCCCCAAAGGTTAGCGTGCCGAAATAGGTTGGGTCGGTGACTTCCATGTCTTGCACTCCCAGTGTGTGGCTTCGGAGAATCTGTTGAGACTCGGTCAGTCTCCTGGCAAGCATCTCAATACTCGCGGCGCGCGTGTTGCTCTTGCCCCCGGCGCTAGGGCTTTATCCTATCTTCTCTCCGAACGCGGGCGAACTCGCCCATCAAGAAAGGACGGTGTATCAGCATGAACCCCGACCCCATTGACAACCCCTCAAGTCCGTCCCCGCACGATCCGTCTGGGGGCCTGACGAAGCGGCAGCGGGCCTTTGCGGAGGTCATCGGCCATGCCTTGGCCGAGGCGTGGCGCCGCAAGGGACCGTTGGGCTCCGACCGTCCGCCCGCCTCGTCGCCAAAGGCGGCTCGAGGGCGCACATGGACGGATTGATCACCCGCTTGTCCGGTTTTCCCAGGGCCTGTGGAGTGGCGGGGCTTGGCTGCCTCGCCCGAAACCGCGCCCACGCCGGCGGTGGCCCACCGCGGCCCGGTCGGCCCGGGCATCCTCCTCCAAATGCCCAATGGGCAGGAGAGCTCTAAGATGAATTTTGTTCGAACGAACAGTGCCGACTCCACACGGAGCGGCCGGCGGCAGAACGGCGACGATCCGGCGACTCCGCGGATCGATTCGAGCGTGCCTTGCGCGAGCTATGCCCGCTTTAGCAGCGACATGCAGCGGGACGAGAGCATCGCCGGTCAACAGCGCAGGTGTCGGGAGGGGGCCGCGGCCAACGGACACCGGATCTCGCCGGAGTTGGGGTTTTCCGATGAGGCCGTCTCCGGCACCAAGCGGCACCGCGGCGGACTGGACGCCATGCTCGCCGCGGCGGCGGCCGGAAAATTCAAGGTTCTTTACCTCTATAGCCTCAGCCGCCTCTCCCGGGAGTCGGTGATCACCCTGCCGCTTCTAAAGGCGCTCGTCTACAACCACGGCGTACGCGTCATCAGCCTCACCGAGGGCATCGACTCCCGCGATACGGCGTGGGAGCTCATCGCCCACATCATGAGCATCGTGCACGAACAGTACCTCAAGGACTTGGCCGAGAGTGTCCTTCGCGGCCAGGAAGGCGCGGTGCTGGCCAATTTTTCGGTCGGCGACTATTGTTTCGGCTCCGCCTCGGTCCCGATCCCCGGCAGCGAGCAGGGACGCCGGGGGCGGAAGGCCAAGCCGCGGAAACTCTACGTCGTCGATCCCGAGACGGCCACCTGGGTCCAGCGCATCTTCCGCTGGTTCGTCCAGGAGCGGCAGTCCTTGCGGTGGATCGCACGCGAGCTCAACCGGCTCCAAGCCCCGAAGGACCACCGCGCCGTGACGCGATTCTGGCGGCACCAGTACCTGCCCCGGCTCCTGAGCAACCGGAAGTATCTGGGCGACTGGGCCTGGGGCCGGAAGAAGAACCTTCGCGATCCGCTCACTGGAAAAATCCGCCAGGTGGAACGCCCGGCCGAAAAGTGTGAAAGTTGGGTGCGGCATCTGCCGCACCTGCAATTGATCGACCAGGAGACCTTTGACGCGGCGCAGCGTCTCCTCAAGGCGAACCAGGCGACGGTTCAAAAGCCGCGCAAGGGAAAGGGACGCTTTGCCGGGTCGCCACGCGGTGCCGCCGAACAGCATCCGCGGCACCTCCTCTCGGGGTTGATCCGCTGTGGGGAGTGCGGGCGCACGTTTATCGTCGGCGATGCCGCCGGCCGGTACCTGTTCTACCCGGGCTACGCCATGGGGAACTGCAGCTGCAAGACCCAACTGCGGCGCGAACGAGCCGAGCGGATGATTCTCGAAGAGCTCGGTCGGCGGATCCTTTCCAACCCGGCCTGGCGACAGTTCGTCCTCGACGAGCTCGATGCGGCCTGGCGGACGACGGAGGCCCAGCTTCCGGCGGAATTGGTGGCCGTGGAAAAAGCCCTGGCCGAGGTGGACCGCAAGGTGAAGGCCCTCGTCGACCGGATCGAAAACGGGGAGCCCGCCCCGGAGTTGGACGAGCGGTTGGCGCAGCGTCGGGCCGAGCGTCGGGAGCTCACCGGCAAGCTGGAACGACTGCAGCGGGCCGATCAGACGCGTCTCCCAGCGCCGACCGAGGCGTGGGTGGACGCGAGGCTCCTGCAGCTTGGCGATCTGCTACGTCAAGCCAATCCGGCTGCGTGCCATGCCCTGCGTTGTCTTGTGGGGGGGCAGATCGTCGTCAGGGAGATCCGGCAGCCTGGCCGGGAGCGGCACTTTCTGCTGGGCCGCTCCACCATTACGATGAAGGCGGTGGTCGAGGGACTCGTGGACCCCACCGAGGAGCCTTGTTGGGCCAACGTGCCCGCCTTCGGGGGCCACACGGAATCGGTCGTGATCGATTTTCGCGAGACGCCCGAGATCGAGGCACTCTCGGAGCAGGCCAAACAATACTACGACGACGGCCTGATGCATGCCAGGATCGCCAAGAAGCTGGGGTGCGCCCGTAGCTATGTTACGAAGCTTTTGCGGTTCTGGTTTCAGTCGCGTGGCCTCGTGATGCCCGACGGTCGAGCCCGTCGCGCGATGCTCCTTGAAAAGCACCTGGAGTCGCCCCTCTATCAAGAGATCGCCGAAAAGGTCATGGGGCGGTACGAGCAGGGCATGCTGCTCCAGGACATTGCCCGCGACCTCCACATCGACCGCAACACGGTTACGGCGGCGATCCGCTACTGGCATGAGGCCCGGGGCCTGCGGGTGCCCGATGGCCGCACGCGGCGCAAAGAACTGGAGGTGAAGAGCTCACCCCGAGAGGAGATGCCGAGTCTTGATCTCCAAACCCTCTCCCCGCCGGAGTCGCCGTCGGAGACCGGCGAGGGCCGGTAGACGGACCGAGGGCGGCCTGTGCCCTGGCGTTTCAGTCCCGTGGTCGGGGCCGGATCGGTGCCCCACCACGGGCTTTGTTGTTGGCGGTTGTCTCCGCATTCAAGCCTTGGTACGGAGGGAATTGCGTTGGTAGCCCGCATTGATTCCGCGCAGAGTAACCCGCGGACATCTGGCCGGTCATCGATCGTTCCTTGGTGCCAACCGCCCTCATACGAGCTAAATTTCCGGCGAAAACGTGGCATATGTACATGGAGAAGGCGTTACCTATTGGCCGGGCAGCTTGAGGTGAGGTGCCCCGGAAAGCGAGCGGCGGCAGCGGGCCACCGCCGCGGCGGCTGGCCGAGCGCGATCCGCAAGGCGAGGTTCGCTCGTGGTTGGAGGCGATCGCCCACTTGGCAGC
>JBDKTH010000026.1:0-4828 GCA_039680305.1 Thermoguttaceae bacterium
CATGATCCCCTCGCAGATCCAGCGGGGCTTTGACCAGGTCGGATTCTCGTCGCCCGAGTTGTCCGTGGTCATGGCCAGCAGTTGCGGAAGCCCCTGGCCACGCTGGGCCCAGAAGAGCCACAAGCGTCCCTGCGGATCGTGCCAGAGACACGGATCGAACGCGCGGACCGGGCCATCGCGATCCGGATCGAGGACCGCCTTCAAGCTGGACCAGGTCTGGCCGTCGTCGCCGCTGGTGACCAGCATCACGTAGTTGTGCTGATCCTCGGTCACGCCGCCGCCATACCACGTGGCCCAGAGCCGGCCGCTGGCCGCCCGCTCCATGCCGGGAATCCCCTGGAACATCCGGACCGCATCGGCGTATTCCGGCCCCGGAGTGAACTGGACCATGGGGGGCGCGCCCGCGGCGGGGTCCGAAGGCCCGGCCGCCAGCGACGGAGCAACGAGACCAACGAACAGCAGGACAGACGTCAGGCAGGCGAGACGATTCATGGGGGCAACTCCAAAAGGCGGGCGGTCATCGCACAGTACTCTACTGGTATACGCCACGGGGCCGCGAAAAGCCAGCCCCTGCCGGAAACCCGTCGCTCGGGTCGGCTCCCACCCCGAGCGTATCGTGAGATGGCTGTCAATGGTTCGGGAGTCAAAGGCCGCGCAGCGGCCAAGGGCCGTAGCCGTGGGCGTGAGCCCACGGAATTAGGCGTCCTAACCCGTCGCAAAGCCGCGCAGCGGCGATGTGCGGTCCGTTCCCCGTCGCCGCTGCGCGGCTTTGTCAATGACGGCGGAATCTGCTTTCCGTGGGCTCGCGTCCACGGCTACGTCCCCCGACCGCTGCGCGGTCAGTCAACGAAATGGGACCGATGTGTGGCAACGTCCCAACGACACGCTCTCAGCAACGTGTTGCCCGTGTGTCTTCCATGCGCACCCGGAAGGCAAGAAATGACACCCTACGACTCGACTCGCGATTCCGGCCCGGGGGCGATCTGGCCCAAGAGGCGGACGATCGCGCCGCCGGCCTCGGCTTCTTCGCTGATCACCGTGTTGGCCCCGGCGCGGCGGATCGGGCCGGCATTGGCCTGGTAGCGGCAACGCACGACGATCGTGCAGGCGGGATTGAGCAGGCGGATCGCACTGACGACCTGCCGGGCCGCCTCGTCATCGGGCACCGTGACCACGGCCAGGCGGCAGCGGTCGATGTCGGCGCGGTGGAGGATCTCGGGATCGCTCCCGTCGCCGGCAATCGTGCGGAAGCCTTGTTGGGCGTAGGGGTGAAGGTTGACCGGGCTGAGATCGATCAGGCAGACGTCGCGGCCGTGGATTTCCAGTTGCGAGGCCACTTGGCTGCCGATCGGCCCGAGCCCCACGACCAGGGCCCGTTCCACGGGCGGCGTGGCGACGACGCGGGCCGTTGCCGACTGCTCGGACTCCTCTTCCTCTTCGGCCCAGCGGAGGCCCGTCCTGAGCAGTTGCGGGGTGAGGATCAGCGTGCCCAGGGCGATGAAGAGCATCCGGTTGTACATCAGCGGGGAGATTACGTCGCGGCCGACACCCTCGGAGAGGAGCACGAAGGAGAGCTCGCCCAGTTGCGACAGCCCGAGGCCGAAGGCCCAGGCGACGCGCCAGGTAAGCCCGAGAACCTTCAAGGTGATTGCGGCGGCGGCGGTCTTCAGCAGGAGCACGCCCAAGAGCCCGCCGAGGGTAATCAGCGGCGCATCCCAAAGCACGCCGAAGTGCATCAAGGTGCCCAAGCTGACGAAGAACACGGCGGCAAAGGTCTCCCGGTAAGGGAGGATCAAGGCGTCGAACTGGCCGCTGAGCCGGTTGCCGTTCAGCGCCACCCCGGCCGCCAGGGCCCCCATCGCCGCCGGGAAGCCGGCCGCGTAGGCGGCCAGCGACGCCCCACCGAGCACGATCAGGGCGAACAGCAGCAGAAGCTCCACGCTCCGCAACTCAGCCAGAAAGGCGACCAACCAGCGGGCAATGATCTCTCGCACGCTGAGCACCACCGCGATAAACAGGGCCGACTTGGCCGCCAGCAGGACCCACTCCTGCCACCCCGGTTGCGGTCCCTTGCCGGTCAACATGGGCACCAGGAGCATCAATGGGACGAGGGCCACATCCTGAAAAAGGAGGATCCCGATCGCCCGGCGACCGTGACCGGAGGCCGTCTGCCCCCATTCTTCCAGGGCCTTGAACACGAGCACTGTCGAGCTGAGGGCCACGGCCGAGCCGATCAGGATGGCGCTCGTCCAGGGAAAACCGAACAGGGCTGCGAGCAGCACGATCGGCGCGGCCACCAGGAGCATTTGCAGGCTGCCGCCGAGAAAGAAGAACCGGCTCAGCCGGCGAAGCTCTTCCATCGAGAACTCGATGCCGATCGAGAACAGCAGGAGCAAGGCGCCCGCCTGGGCGAGATACTCGAGGCCCGGCTGCCCCTCGGTCATCGGGCCGAAGCCCACCGCGCCCAAGAGCGTGCCGACGACGAGATAGCCGACCAACATCGAGATGCCCAACCGCTTGGCCGCCACCCCGGCCACCAGCCCGGCGGCCAAGACGATCAACAGGTTGAACACCAATTCGGCGACACTCGACGGTTGCACGCGTCACGACTCCCTGAACGTCCCGAAAAAAAAGACCGAGGCACGAGGGCCTCGGCTGCAAAGAAACCGATTCTGGGGGGGGCAGACTGACCCGCCCCGGCAACTAGTCCCCCTTGGTCACCCGCCTGCGCGGACGGCGACAACACCCCTTGCTATTATTGCCTATGGCCGGAAAAGTGCCAGGGATCGCTACAGGATTGAGGGCTCGATAGCGATCGGTTGTTCCGCACGCCTTCATCTCGCTTGACAACTACGACGGATGTCGTAACAATGATTACGACACTTGTCGTAGCAGGAGGTTCCTTGGATGCCCCATCGTTCAGATTCGCCCCGGCTGACCGCGGGGGAATTGGAAATCGTGCAGATGCTGTGGCGGACCGGCGAGGTGACGCTTTCTGAGGCCCAGCGGGCACTCGGCCGTCCGGTGGGGTACACCACCGTGCAAACGCGGCTGAACCGCCTCGTTGCCAAAGGGGTCGTCGCGCGGAGCAAGGATCGGCCGGCCCATTATCGGGTGGTCGTCCGGCCGGAAGAGGTCAGCGCCGGGCATCTCGACCTGCTGTTGGAACGCGTCAGCAACGGACGCATCGTGCCGCTGGTGGCCCATCTCCTGAAACGGCAGCGTCTGTCGCCCGACGAAATAGCCCAGCTCAAGCGGCTCATCGCCGAGTCGGAACAAGCGGCCGGCGCCAATGACACGAAACCCGGAGGACGCAAGCCATGACTCCGTTTGACGCCACAACGCTGTTGACCACCCTGGGCCGAACGACGCTGGCGCTGGGCGCCGCGGCGATTGTCGTCCAGCTTCTGCTGTGGCTCGCGCGGCCGCAGTCCCCGCGGGTCCACCGCGCGGCCTGGCTGTGCGTCCTGCTGGTCGGCTGGCTCTGGCTCCGCGTGCCAGTCGCGATCCCCTACGATGTCCCGGCGAGCCGGGCGGTGGACGCACCGGCGCCATTCGCCGAACCGAAGACGGAACGCGGAGACGCGGCCCCTCCAAGTTCACGCGTTGAAGAGAACAAGTCCTTCGCACCTCAAGTTATCCTTGGGGATCGAACGCCGGCCGTGCAGGAGCCCGTGGTTCGGCAGGCCGGGGAAGCCGTCGCGCTGCCTGCCGCGGCGTGGTCCTTGCCGGCGATTCTGCTCGGACTATGGCTTGTCGGTTTGATCGCGATGGCGATCACGTGGCTGGCTGGCTACGCATGGTTTGTGTGGCGGCTGCCCGCGGCGCTCGACGGCCCGGACGAGTGGCACGAGCAGTGGCGGCAGTTGCAGGCCCAACAAGGGCTTCGCCGTCCCATCCCGCTGCACTTGACGACGAAGATCGGACCGATGCTTTGCCGGTTGCCGGGCGGGTATCGGCTGGTCGTACCGCTGGAGTTTTGGCAGCGTCTTTCGCCTGCGGGCCGGCTGAGCGTGTTGCGACACGAGTTGGCCCACCTGCGCCGAGGCGACGTGTGGAAATCCCTGTTGATGCGGTTGGCCGCGCTGCCGCACTGGTTCAATCCTGCGGCGTGGTGGGCCCTGGAGCATCTGGACGAAGCAGCGGAATGGGCCTGTGATTCGGCCGCACGCGGCGACAGCCCGATGGCCGCCGCGGAGTATGCCCGCTCGCTCTTGGCACTCGATGAATTGGCAGGCCGTCATGCGCTCTATCGCCCGGCGGCCTGGGGACGTGGATTGTCACAACGAATCCGCCGTCTGGTGGCGGGGCAACCTGTGGAGGATACGGTCATGAAAAGGCTTGTGGTGATCGGCGTGGCAAGTGGACTGGTCGCGGCGTTTGCGGTTCGCTTCGACCCGGTGGCCAACGTGCGGGCCGAAGGGGAGAAGACGGGCAGCTCCGTCGCCGTTTCCGAGATGGCGGAGCCGGCCCCGGAGGCGAAGAAGCCGCCAATCGCTCGCGAGGCGCTCCGCTACGACGGCAAGAGCTTTGACCAATGGTACACGGAATTGAAAACAGAACTGAAGACCGAGCGGCGGACCGAGGCGATCCGGGCCTTCACGGAGTTCGGCCGCCAAGGATACGGCAAGGAAGCCACCCAGGCGATCCTCGTAGTGATGCGGGACTATTCAGTTCGGATCACCGGCGGCTCCAGTCCCAAAGACCTCTTGAAGGACGCCGCGTTGGCGGCGTTTGTCGGTCAGAACGACGCGACCGGGGAGACCGAGCCAATCGCCCCGGTACAGTCGGTGCCGATCCTCATCTATGAACTGAAAGATGGGTACGA
>JBDKTH010000880.1:0-1824 GCA_039680305.1 Thermoguttaceae bacterium
ACGGCCTTCAGGCAGATGCCGCTGAGGTCAGGGAACTCGTCTTCCGGGTTCACCGCCAGGCGGTCGAAATACCCATAGCCGCGGCGTGCGCCAAAGCCGGCCGTGACACTGTCGCCCAGGCCCACCAGGAGCACCTTGCGCTGCGACCACGGCTGGGCGAAATGTTCCCTCGCCACCGCCGGTCCTGCCGGCCCGCTGCCGATCGGCTTGAAGATCCAGTAACGCACATAACCGAGCGTCGCGCCCAGGGCGACGACTCCGGCGAGGAGCAAGGCGGAGAGCCGCCATCGCCAACGCGACTGCTTGACCAGCTTGGAGGGAGCGTCGTTCATCGAATACCCTTTGATTGCCCGTGTGCGACGGCATGCCATTCAGATGACGTTTAGTGTAGCTCCCGGCTCGACCGGCGAAAACCCTGGGGCCTCCACCACTGTTCATCCACTCCGCGTTGGGCTATTCTGAGACATAGCGTTCCTGAGGAGCCGGGAGAGGCGTTGTCTTCGCCCGAAGCCCTCGGCTCCTGCCCGCTTGCCTGATCCAATGCATCTCGAACAGCCCGCGTCGCCCTTGCCGACCCTCGATCCGTCGCCCAAGCCGCGACTAGGGATCGTCCACTTGCTGGTTTGGACGACGTGTGTGGCCGTTTACTGCAGTTCGGCGCAGTTGTTGGGGCTCAACGAGCGGAATCCCGACGCATTCGATATGACCCTGAGCGTCTTGCGCAGTCTTGGGGTCGGTGCGGCCCTGGGAGGATTGCTGCTCTGGGCCGCACGCCGTTGGCGAGGACTAGCGTTTCCTGTGCATCCGGGGGAATACCTGCTCGTGGTCAAGGGCATCAATGTGGCATGCTTCGTGCTTTTTTACGGCGGCGCCAAGCGTTCCGGTTTGTTGGACCTTCACTCCCTCCTTATTAGGCGTTGCCTGACGATCTTTCTGAACTTAGTCTATGGCTTAGCCCTGGCCTGGGCGATTTACCGAGTGAAGTCCTCCCGCTGGCGAATGTTCTTTATCATCCTCCTGGGGACAGATTTGTGCAGTTGCTGTATCAGTGGACTCCTGAGCGTGGGGTACCAGTCTCTGGCCGTGTTAGGCGATATTGTCCTGATCGGCGTCCTGCTCAAGGACCGCGCCGACGGGCTACGTTATCCCTGGCCTCATTGGGCGGGCATCGGGACGAAACTCTGGTTGAGCACCACCGCCGCAATTTCAATGGTGCGGATCATGCTCACCTACGGTCTTTGGGACTGGTGGTGATCGGGCCGACACGGCCCGGCTCGGAGGTCTGCTTTCGCCCTACGCCCCCACTCCTCCCTACTCCCGTCGCTGCACGGCGTGCACCACGACCTCGGGCTGGTTCTTCAGATCAAGCGTCGCCTTCAGGCGGTTTATCGTCGCGGCGGGCTCGGCGTCCAACAGGCCGCCGAAGGTGATGAAGTGGCTGGCATCGGGAGAGTGCTCGATCCCCACGCCGCCGGCGCCTGAGCCGGGGGCGAGGTGGTGCAGGGCGCTGACCTCCGGCGCGCAGAGGCCCAGGGCCAGACGGTCGCGGTTGAACTTGACGCTCCAAAAGGCGGTCGCGTCGACCTGGGCGGCCACGCCGTCGGCCTGCTTGCCCACCGGGCCGGTCTTGCCGTTGGAAAACAGATACGTGCCGGGCGTTGGGCCGTCGGCGGCAAAGTTCTTCGGGTTGTCGTAGTCCCAGTACATCCGGGTTCCGTCGTTGAGCATGACTTCCATCCACGAGGTTCCCGCATACAGGCTGATCGTCTTCACGTGGCCCGAGGGCTCGGCACACTCGTAGCGAACCAAGGCCGGCCCGTGGGC
>JBDKTH010000289.1:0-2682 GCA_039680305.1 Thermoguttaceae bacterium
TTCGGTAAACCGGCGTGCGATCAGGTCCCGTAGATCGCCGTACGACGTCCCCTTCAAGAGCCCCTGCTCGCCCATCCAGAAGTCGTTGTACATTTTCGAAAGATACTTGTTGCCCGAATCGCAGACGAGCGTGACCACACGTTTGGGCTGCGTCTGCTGACGGCAATACCGAAGCGCTGCAGCCACCAGCGTTCCCGAGGACGAGCCGGCCAGGATTCCCTCGCGAAGCAACAACTCCCGGGCCGTGCCGAGACTCTCGGCGTCCGGAATCCGGAAGGCATTTCTGACCCGGGACAGGTCGGCAATCGGCGGTACAAAATCCTCCCCAATGCCTTCCACCAACCAGGAACCGGCCTCGCCGGTCCGGCCGGTTTCCACGTAGTCGGCCAGGATCGAACCGACCGGGTCGGCCAGGACCATCTCGACGTTGGGGGCCACACGAGCGATGAAGTGGCTCAGCCCGGTGAGCGTTCCTCCGGAGCCGACGCCACAGACGACTGCGTCCAGATGCTGGCCCGTCTGCTCCCAGATCTCCGGACCGGTGGTCGTCTCGTGGGCCCAGGGATTGGCCGGGTTGTTGAACTGGTTGACATAGTAGGCCTTGGGCGTCTCCCGGGTAATCTGCTCGGCCAGATCCTGGTAGTACTGCGGATGGCCGCGACCAACGTCGCTACGGGTCATGACCACCTCGGCCCCGAGGGCTTTCAGGTGGCAGACCTTTTCCTGACTCATCTTGTCGGGAATGACCAGGATCAGACGATATCCCTTTTGGGCCGCAACCAGAGCCAGACCCAATCCGGTATTGCCGGCGGTCGCCTCGACGAGCACCGAGCCGGGCCCGATCTTGCCCGTCCGCTCCGCGGCCTCAATCATCGAGCGGCCGATGCGATCCTTGATCGATCCACCAGGGTTCTGGCTCTCCAGCTTGACAAAGAGTTGACAAGGTCCGGTGTCGAAGCTTCGAAGCTCGACCAACGGCGTGTTGCCAATCAGATTGAGGATACTCTGCGAATTGTCCATGGTGGCGTCCTTGCGAGGAGACGAGCGGAACCCTAGCGGCGACGAGGTGGCGTGTGGGAGGGGGGGACGGCGCAGGCTATTGGCGGCTCGTCCGACGCCAGTAGTATCTGACCAGCAGATGCAGGCCCAGCATGCTCCTGACCCTTTTCCAGCGGTTGTCGTTCATTGCATCGCTCATCATTGGGCCCTGGCCTTGGGTGCGACCGGCTTCAAGGCCGGCTGGAGTCTCGGCAATCACAATACGCAACCGCCATGCCAAAGGGTCGCAGAATCCATGCAGGCCACAAAACCGATCCGATCCCTGCACTCTTCTTGGGTCCGCCCATGCTAGCCCCAGGATCGTTCACGGGGCGCCATCATCGGCGCCGCCGCCCCGTCTCAAATCACGGGCTTGCCACTCAGCGGTGATCGCCTGGCAGGGGGCTCGTAAGGGCTGATCTCGGCTCGTGGTTGGCCGCCAAGCGTGGTCCAGGAGGTGGTGATTTGCGACAGAAGGAATTGGCATAAGTCGCCAGATTCGTGCACAGCCGACTCCTGAATGCCGTGATCTAGGATGGAATCCCAGCGGATCTCACGATCGTCCGGACACCCTTCACGGATTCCGGTCTTCCTTGGTTCCGTCGATGCTTAAGGCGTGGAATGCCCAGCATTTCTGGGGTATTTCCCGTAATTCCGATCAAGCCCTGACGGTTTTTGCTCGATGCAAATTCCAGACGCTGCCATGCCAAGCAGGCACGCAAACAAAAGTGATCTAACAGAACACATTGTCAAAAAAGCCAAGCCGGACCGACCCGCGTCCGGAGACCGTTTGGCACGTTTGGCGGCACGAAACCAATCAAGGAGGGTTGTATGAAGAGGAAACTGATTTGGCGTTCATTCTTGGCCCTGGTGGCCACAACGGTCGGACCGCTGTCGGGCATGCTAGCGCAGGGAGCGGAGTTCAACGGGCTTCTCGCTGACGATGCAGCGGCCGTAGCGCCACCAACGGTTCCGGAAAAGGGCCCGCCCTTGCCCTTCCATTCGATCGAAGGTGTCGGCGGCGGTGCGATCACGCCCATGGCCTACCTGGTGAACCCCGGGCCGGAAGGCACGATCTGGGGCAAGCCGGCCGTGGCCATGTCCTATGTCAACTTGAACCACAAGAACCTCGATGCGCTCACGATCACCGAGACCATCTTCGGTCGGATCGAACTGGGCTATGCGGCCGACCGGCTCGGGCTGGGCACCTTGCCCGGTGACATCCAGGCGGTGACCGGCACCGACATCGACCGTGGCGATGTGTGGCTGCACAACTTCAACATCCGCACCCTGTTGGTCAAGGAGAACACTTGCTTCGGCGGCTGGGCGCTGCCGGCCATTACGGCCGGCGTACACTTCAAGTACAACAACGGCATCGATGACATCAACCGGCGGCTCAACGGCACCCTGTCCAATGCCCTCGGCTACGAGCGGAACAACGGCACCGAGTTCACCCTCACCTTCACGAAGACCATTCCGCCAGAAGTCCTCGGCCGTCCGCTGATCCTCTCGGCCGGCCTGCGGGAAAGCCAGGCCGCCAACCTGGTGTTCTTGGGCTTCACCGACACGTATCTGGACAGCTTCGAGTGCAACGTGGCCTATCTGCCCTTCGACAACTTCCTGGTGGCCTACGAGTTCCGGCAG
>JBDKTH010000091.1:0-9884 GCA_039680305.1 Thermoguttaceae bacterium
GACGAGCGAACCATGAAACGGGGCGATTCTCATTAGAGAGTCGCCCCGTTTGCTTTTGAAGGTCCCCTTACCGC
Source organism: Thermoguttaceae bacterium (assembly GCA_039680305.1). GTDB lineage: Bacteria > Planctomycetota > Planctomycetia > Pirellulales > Thermoguttaceae > JBDKTH01. The sequence goes on from JBDKTH010000091.1 coordinate 75, forward strand.
GAGAGCAGAAGTTCGCCCTCGCGACTTTCCACGGTCACATTCCCTGGAAACACCTGTTTACGCGGGACGCCGGGCGATTGGGTGGCCGGACCCGTCGCCATCTCGGCCAGCAGTTCCCACTCGGCGAAACCCATGGATTGGAGCGGCCAACCAGCTTCGCGCCAGACGGTGACGAGGAGTTCGCGGACCAGGTACCGAGGCTGGCCGTGGAGCGGATGCGCGTTGAGACGGACCTCGCTGTTGGACGCCTGAAGTATGCACTGGCGGCTCAAGTCGTCGACCAGATCGGCCACGACATCCTGGACTTCCCGGGCCATGGTGCCCAGTCGCAACAGGGCATCGATTACGCCCGGGTTGAAGTCGGCGGCCAACTTGGGAAGCAGTTCGTGACGAATTCGATTGCGGGTGAAACGCGGGTCGTCGTTGCTCAGGTCGGAGCGATAGGACTGGTGGAGGTCGGCCAGGTAGCCCAGCAGATCAGCGCGGCGAAAACCAAGCAGGGGGCGGATCAGGGTGCAGGCCGGACTCAGGAGGCGGGCACGCGGCATGCCTGCGAGACCCGCGAGCCCTGTCCCGCGCAGAATCCGGTGGAGAATCGTCTCCGCCTGATCGTCGGCCGTGTGGGCGGTGACAACGTAGCGGGCGCCCACGCGTTCCGCTGTCTGGCGAAGGAACTCGTAACGCACCGCCCGAGCGGCTGCCTCAAGGCCATCGCCTGAGTTGGACTCCAGACGTTCGGGGGGAACTCGGGAAGCCTCGCATTGAATGTTGAGTTGGCGACAAAGGTCGACCACAAACGCCTCGTCCGCGTCGGATTCCGTGCCGCGAAGTTGGTGGTTTAGGTGGGCAGCGTAGAGGAGACCGGGGCCTTCCCTTTTCAATGCGGCCATCGCTCGCAATAGGGCCACGCTGTCGGCCCCCCCGGAGACGGCAACCAAAACGGTGACCTCCTCCCAGGCCTGAGGCGGCCATAGGGTCGCAAGTCGTAACTCGATCGGGTGACGGCCGGGCATTGGGTTCCTGAAGGAGGGTAGGTAGGGTTGTGCCACTTACCATGACGGTCAAGGTTTCCGCGAACCGCCCGGGTGACACTAGCACTGCTGCCTGGTTGAGGCAACCCAAACAGGCGTCCTAACTCGCACGACCCGTTCAGCTTATCTCATCGGGATTGCCCAATTCGCGGTTGCGGACGGATGCTAGTATTATTAAGATAAACGCAGGGTTCTGCCAGCGGGTTGCCGAGAACTCCATTACGGGGTTTTCCGTAGCGACTGGTGCGGCAGACCCGGGTTTGCCTGGATCGTAAATATCAATTGTGACGCGTTGGAGACGAGTGTCTTCGGTGGTCCCGTGAGGAAACGCAGGGACAGTTGCAGGCGAGCGTACGATCAGACAGGTTTTGGCTTAACAAAAGTTGGCAACAAGAACCACGCCACCTTGGGTGAGTATCGTTCGATGCACGGAGTGTTAATCGCAATCCGGTACTTTTGGGGGCTGTTGACTGGTGGTCTTTGGATCACGCAGGCGCAGCTGGTCCCGTTGCCGGTTCCCGGGCTTTCGGTCGGGGATCGGGCCGGTGCCGTGTATCGAGCTCTTCCTTCGGTGGGGTGGGTCATTGTGCGCCCTGAGTCGGGAACATTCGGTGAATTGTTTACTAATGGTTGTCTCTCTGTCTTCGCGCACGCCGTGGCGGGCGGGGGACAGCGACGCTGGAGGCTGCCTCCACACGGTCAGCCTCGTTCCCGCATTTAGCCGAAACCGGTCTGCGTAGCTTGGCCGGCGCGAGCCGGGCCAACATCTCGCTGTCCCGTTTCTTCGTTGATCGCCCTGTTGTCGGGCCGTCGGTCCCTGACCGACTGCTTGCCGCCGGGCGGCCGCCGGGCGCTCTCCCCGACGGATACAACGAGGACACTTACTGTGGCTAGTGCGGGACAAATCATACTCATCGTCTTTCTCCTCGCGATGGCCGCGGGGTTGACCTTCGCCCTGACCAAGCTCCTCGATCGGCTCCGCCGCAAGGACGCCGAATCGGAAGCCCGCGAGATCATCCGCCGGGCCGAAATGGAGGCCGACAACCGCCGCCGGACCTTCGAGTTGGAACTCAAGGAACTGAGCATCCAGCAAAAGGCCGAAGGCGAAAAGGAGCTTCGCCGGATTCGTGAAGAGCTTCACGAGCGGGAACGGTTGCTCGACAAACGCCAGGATGCCCTGGAGCAGCAAGCCGAGCAACTTCACAAACAGGAAAAGATCGTCGAGAGCACCCAACGCAAGTTGACCGAGCGGATTCAAGAGGCCAACCGCCGCAAGGAGGAACTGGGCAAGCTCCTCGATCTTCAGCGGCAGACGCTCCACGAGTTGAGCGGACTGAGTCGCGAGGAGGCTACCCGGCGACTGCTGGATATGCTCGAAACCCAGCTCCAGCAAGAGACCGGCACGGTGATCCTCAAGCATCAGAAGCACCTCAACGAGGTCTGCGAGGAAAAGAGCCGCGAGGTCATGCTGACCTGCCTCCAGCGGTACGCCGCCAGTCACACGGCCGAGACCACGACGAGTACGGTGGACATCCCCAGCGACGAGATGAAGGGGCGGATCATCGGCCGCGAGGGACGCAACATCCGCGCGTTCGAAAAGGCCACGGGCGTCGACGTGATCATCGACGACACGCCCGGAGTGGTGATCGTCAGTGCCTTCGACATGATCCGCCGCGAGGTCGCCCGGCTCTCGCTGACCAAGCTCATCGCCGAAGGCCGGATCCATCCCTCGCGGATCGAGGAGCTCGTGGGCGAGACGCAAAAGGAGATCGAGCGACACATTGAGAAGGTCGGGGAAGAGGCCTGCCAGGAAGTCGCCGTTCATGGGCTTCACGAACGGATCATCAACCTCCTCGGCCGGCTCCGGTTCCGCACGAGCTACAGTCAGAACGTGTTGCGGCATTCGATCGAGGTGGCGTTTGTGGCCGGAATGCTGGCCGAAGAGATGGGCTACGACGGCACGCTGGCCCGACGCTGCGGCCTGCTGCACGACATCGGCAAGGCGGCCGATCACGAGGCCGAAGGCGGCCATCCGAAGATCGGCGCCGACCTGCTGAAACGGTATGGCGAGCGGACCGAAGTGATCCAGGCCGCCGCCGGCCATCACGACAACCTCAACGTGGAGAACCCGTACACGGTGATCGTGGCCGCGGCCGACGCCTGCAGCGCCTCGCGTCCCGGGGCTCGCCGCGAAACCCTGGAGCGGTACATCAAGCGAATGGAAGAGCTCGAGTCGATCGCCACCGACTTCTCGGGGGTCGAGCAGGCCTACGCCATCCAGGCCGGCCGCGAGCTACGCGTGATCGTCAGCTCGAAGGACACCACCGACGAGTCGGCGGCCAAGATCTGCCGCGACATCGTCAAAGCCTTCGAGGAACGGCTCACCTATCCCGGCGAAATCAAAGTGACCGTGTTGCGGGAGACACGCTATACGGAAATGGCACGCTAAGAAAAATGATGAAGGATGAATGATGAAGGAGGATATCGCCCACCCGTCGAATCCTGGGCGCATGTCCTCTTGCTTCTACATTCATCATTCATCATTCATCCTTCATCATTTAGAAAGACTTTGCCCGTGCGACTACTGTTGATCGGCGACGTTGTGGGAAAACCGGGGCGACAGATTGTGCTCCGGGCGATGCCCGGGTTGCGAATCGAAGAACGGCTGGATTTCGTCATCGCCAACGCGGAGAACGCGGCGGGCGGATCGGGGCTGACCCCCGAGATCTACCACGAACTGACCACCAGCGGCGTGGACTGCATTACCCTGGGCGACCACGCCTATCGGCGACGCGAGATCTACCCGGTCTTGGAGGGCGAGTCGCGGATCGTGCGCCCGGCGAACTACCCGGAGAACGCCCCTGGGCGACAGTTCACCGTGCTGACCTCGCGGGGCGGCGAGCGGGTGGCCGTGTTCGCCCTGCTGGGTCGGGTCTTCATGCCACCGGTCGACTGCCCGTTTCATGCCGCCGATCGGGTCTTGTCGCGGATCCCGCCCGAGGTGAAGCTGATCATGGTCGATTTCCATGCCGAAGCGACCAGCGACAAGCAGGTCATGGGCCGACACCTCGACGGCCGGGTGACGGCCGTCCTGGGGACGCACACCCACGTGCCTACGGCTGACGAATGCATCCTGCCCGGGGGGACCGCCTTCCAGGCCGACGTGGGCATGACCGGCCCGCACGATAGCATTCTCGGCCGGCGGATCGACCGTGTGTTGGAGACCACTCGGACCTTCCGGCCCACGCACTTCGAGGTCGCCAGCGGCGATCTGCGGATCAACGGGGCGATTGTCGAGGCCGACTCGGCGAGCGGCCGGGCCCTGAGTATCCGTCGGATCGTGGTCCGCGAGTCGGATGCCGATCGGCTGGCCGGCGTCGCCGAGAAACAGCGGGCGAAACTCGCGGAGTCGGGCCGGCGGACGTAGGGCGTGGGTCGCTGTTAATACTTAAGCGGGGTATTGACGAGACTCGCATGCTGCCGACAATCTTTCCTTCGTCCTTCGTCCTTCGTCCTTCGTCCTTCGTCCTTCGTCCTTCGTCCGGCGACGGGGGAAGTCGAAGCTAAAGCCAGAATCGGCCTTGCAGGGGTTGCCCGTTCCCGCTATCTTCTCCCCACCTTTCGGCAAGTGTGATAGCCAACAGTGAACCAGATCGGGCCAGGCTTTCCGGGCGTTGCCGCCTCCAGGTGGCGGCGTTGGCGGTCGGATTGCTAGTCCCTCTGGTGGTCGCGGGCCTGCTCAAGGCGGATCGCCGAGGCTATGGCACGCACCAACAGTTGGGACTGCCGCCGTGCACGTTCCTTGTCTTGTTCGGCCACCGGTGTCCGTCGTGCGGGATGACAACGGCCTGGTCGAATCTGGCCCAGGGACAGTGGCACGCCGCCCTGCGGGCGAACGTCGTGGGAACCGTGCTGGGCGTCCTTGATCTGACCGCCGCCGTGTGGCTGCTTTTGGTCGCGGGGCGCGGACGTTGGCTCGGCTGGATCCCGAACAGCAGGACCGGCGCGTGGATCGCGGCCCTGTTGGTCATGGCCATGCTTGTCGAGTGGGGCCTGCGATTGCTGGCTCCTTAGAACCTGTTTCAAAACCGGTTCCAGGCCGGCAAGACATCGGTGGGCGTCCGGTTTTGAAACAGGTTCTCAGGCGGTTCTTGGGCTGAGCGAACAAAGGCACTGCTTCTCCAATTGCCTTACGAGGTATGACGATGGATCGTCCGGTTGCTCGACGTTGGGGCTATGTGGCGACGCTGTTCACCCTGCTGGCCCTGGTGGTTGCCACCACCGGTTGCACGAAGGCGCTGGCCACGGCCATGTACCTGATCAACGGCGGGAACCAGCCGGCGGCGTACGACGGCCTGAAGGACAAGAAGGTCGCCGTCGTTTGCCGTCCCTTGGTCGGTTTGTCCTATCGGGATTCCAACGTGGCCAAGGATCTCGCCCGTCATGTCAGCTCCTTGCTCAAGGTCAACGTCAAGAAGATCAAGCTTGTCGACCAGGCCAAAGTGGCCGCGTGGATCGATGAGCACTCGTGGGAGGATTACCTCCAGGTGGGAAAGGCGTTGAAGGCCGATATGATCGTCGGGATTGATCTGGAACAATTCGGGATCTACGAAGGCCAGACGGTCTACCAAGGCAAGGCCCGGGTGGGCCTCCGCGTCTACGATTGCAAGACCAAGGAGTTGGTCTTCGAGAAGGATCTGCCGCCGGTGGTCTATCCGCCGAATCACGCGGTCTCGTCGGCCGAAGTGCAGGAGTCGGATTTCCGCAAGGAATACCTGGGCGTGCTGGCCGAGTGCCTTGCCGTTCACTTCTATCCGCACGATCCGAACATCAACTTCGCGATGGACGCCATGGCGCTGCACTAGACAGGGTTGCATGATCTGGGAGATGGCGCTGATGGGCTTTGACGAACAAGACCGGTAATCGACGTCCAGGACTCCCCAGGAGACTACGGAACACTAATCTTCACTAAGGGCCCGTCCAGGAATAACTTGGACAATTGACCTACCAATGAAGCAACTGCCGTGCGAAGACGCGGGAAGCCTGCACAGGGTGTGTGGCAGTTGCGTCAACGACAAAGGATGAACCCTCCACAAAACGGCCAAAGAAACCAACGAAAACTTCCCGCCGGAAAGAGAGAATCCGCCGTCGATCGTGGATTATCCAGCAGAAAAAAGCTCGGCGGATTCTCTCTTTCCAGTAGGTCAATTGTCCAAGTTATTTCTGGACGAGCCCTAATCAACGCGAATTGCCGTCATTCGTGTTGATCAGTACGGTAGGCCCGCCAGATCCGTGGCAGTGCGGTGGCGGGCCTCGCAAGCTCGGCACCGCCCGACTTGGTTACCGATCTTGGTCGTTAAAAGCCATCAGGGTTTGTTCATCAAAACCCTGCAGCGCCCAGCGGGGCGACCGGTTTTGTCCGTCAAGACCCATTCGGGGCCACATCGCGTGGCGTTCCCTACAGTGAGGATTTCAGGCCTCGCTCAATCTCGCGTTTCCCTGGGACTCTTCCCACGGCCTGGGACTCTTCCCCTGAACGAGGAGGGTTGCGTTGACGACCGCCGTCTGGGGACTTACGATAGACTGTAGCGAAGCTTCCCCAACCGTTCACGCGATAATCCCTTTTGACTGAAGTGGGGGTCACCATGGCTTTTCGACAACTCTGCAGTGCACCGTGTGTGCTTGGCTCACGTTCATTCCTGGGACTCTGTCGGTGGGGGATGACGCTGGCGATCGGGCTGGCCATCGTTGGCGGGGGCGTCGGGCTGGGCCAAGAGAAAGCCGCGGAGAAGAAACCGGCCAAGGCCAGCAAAGAGAAAAAGGAAGAACTCCCCCCGCCCGTCGAAGTCAAAGGGAACGAACTGCTCACCCGCGATGGGGTGATGCTCAGGGCCACCTTCTTTCCGGGGACGAAAGGCAAAGACACGGTGCCGATCGTCCTCCTGCACTCCTCGAAAGGCGATCGGAAAGAGTATGCCACCTTGGCGCCACTCTTGCAGAAGTTTGGGCACGCGGTGCTCGTTCCCGATCTGCGCGGGTTCGGGGATAGCACGCAGACGATGGGCGGGCGGACCCTCGATTCAACCCGCCTGCGGCCCAGCGATTACCAGGCGATGGTCGCGCACGACATGGAAACCCTGAAGAGTTTCCTCGTGAAGCAGAACAATGACGGACAGCTTAACGTCAACAAACTCTGCGTGGTCGGGGCGGAGATGGGCGCGTCGGTGGCCCTGCATTGGACCAAGCTCGACTGGAGTTGGCCGATTCTCACCGGCTTGAAGCAGGGCCAGGACGTCAAAGGCCTGGTCTTGATCTCGCCGAAATGGTCATTCCCCGGGCTGCCAGCCGGCGAAGCGCTCTCGCGCAACGGCGGCTGGGAGCGGATCTCGATGATGATCCTGGTGGGACGCGGCGAGCAAGAGCCGCTTTCCGAGGCCAAGCGGATCCACCGCCTCGTCAAACGCGAGGAAAGCGAACTGCCGGCAGACAAGCGAACCCTGTTCTATGGCGAGATGGATACCAAGCTTCAGGGGGCCAAAATGCTGGGGATCAAGGGGCTGAATGTGGAGCCCGTGATCGCCAGGTTCGTCGAACTGCGAATGGTCAACCAGGATTACCCCTGGTTGAAGCGAGGGAAGTAGGGCTACTACCGCGCAGCGGCCTTGGCCAGGGGAATCTGCAGTTCCACGCCGATCGGCAGCACGTCCGGCCCGGGGAGCAGGTTCTTATTGGCCGCATAGATCTCGAGGGCTCGATCGGCGCTGCCCAAGTAGCGCTCGGCCAGGGCGGGCAGCGTGTCGCCATCGACGATCGTGTGGCTTCGCGGCAGTTGCGTCTGGTAGGCGGGGCCGAACGGTCCGAGGCCGATGGTAGCGCCCCAGCCGGAGGTCGACAGGGGCGCCGGTTCGGGATACGAGCGAGCAAGCAACGGGGGTGGTTCGTTCGTGGCGAGCGAGGCCCGGGGCGGCAGGGGGGCCACCGCCGGCGTAGGCTCCGGAATTGGCGGTGGGGACGGCGATACGGCTGCGGCCGGTTCGGCCGCAATCGTCCCACGAAGCACCAGCGTCTGGCCCGTTTCAGGCCCCGGCACGCCGATGGGCGGCGACGGATGGCGGAACAGTAAAGCCAGAGCAGTGCCGCCGGCAACGATCCCCATGGACAAGACGACCCGTACGCCTTGATCCATTGCAGTTTCCTCGCAGTCCGTGGTTCCAGGTTCAGGGCGGGCGGCGTCGAGACCGCTCCGTCTCTTGGAACTATCGGGGTACGGACCGCGTCGATTGCAGCGAATCCGGCCGTTTCCGCTTCCGTCGCCTCAAGCGAGGTCGACTCCTGCCGGGTTTGGCGGGAGTGCCGTCGGAATCCGCGGTAACGGATCGGCGACGGAAGCGGGGTGTGCCGGATAAAAGGCCCGCGGGCGGCCCCAGGCTTAAGAGGCCTGGGACAGCCGCGTTTCCTTGGCTTTAGCCGCCGTCCCCTCGGAACGTCCCCAGAGGAGCACCGGGGCGGCGATAAAGATCGTGCTGTAGCTCCCGGCGAAACTGCCGATCACCAAGGCGAACGCGAAGGCGTGAATCGTCGGACCGCCGAGGATATAGAGCACGACGACCACCAAGAGCACTGTCAACGCCGTGAGGAGCGTTCGGCTCAAGGTTTGGTTAACGCTGAGGTTGATCATCTCGGGGGTGATTCTCGGCGACTTGCCTTTGACCTCACGAATCCGGTCGAAGATCACGACCGTATCGTTAACCGAGTAGCCCACGAGGGTCAGGATTGCGGCCAATTCGGTCAAGCCGATCTTGAACGGCGTGACCATCAAGAATCCGAGGAACGGCGCGAGATAGGCGCTGAGGGCGAGGAATCCGACCGTGACGAGCACGTCGTGAACCAAGGCCAGTACGGCGGCCAATCCGAAAACGACCCGCTCAAAGCGAACCCAGAGGTAAATCACAATGAGGATCATGCTGCCCAGCAGGGCGTAGACGCCTCGCTCCCGGGTGCCGCCTGCCACCTTGCCGCCAACCGTGGCGGCCGAGGGGAAGACCGGCACCTTATGAAGCTCCTCCTGGACGGAGGAGAGCAAAGTCTTGGCCTGCTCGGGCGTCACGGGGAGTTTGACTTCCCAGGCCGCGTAGGGGGTGGTGTCGCCCGGTTCATACGTCGCGTTAAACAGTTCCACCCTGAGCGGCTCCTTGGCCCCGTTGGCCTTGGGGGCCGCCTGCTGAATCAGGCCTGCGAGCGTATCGTGGTCGATCTTATGGGTGAACGTCAGCTTGGCCTGGGTCCAGGGCCCGGCGGCTTGCGCTTTGTCATTGGTCGTCGGGGCTTTCGTCGTCTGCACCTCGCTGAACGTGAGCGTATTGCTGGCCAGCTTGTTGCCGAAAATGTCTTTCAGTTTTCCCTGAACCTGGGCGAGGTAGTCGTTGGCGTCGATGCCCGGCGGGGTGGCCGTGTTGATCACAAACCGCTTGCCCTGCTCTTCCCCCCGGCGATGGACGTCGCTGACGACCAGGTCTTGGAGGTCCTGCTTTTCCAGCACGCTGCGGACCTCCGCCACATCCTGGGGCTCATTGAGGACGACCTCGATCGACACGCCACCGGTGAAGTCGATGTCCAGCAGGCCGGCGCCGCGGGTTACCACGGCGATCATGCCGATGGCGATCATAATTACCGATGCGGCAAGGGCGCGATGGCGAAGCCGCCAGAAGTCAATGTTGGGTGTGGCGAGCAACCGCATCATCTTCAGCGTGCTGATCCACTTCTGCTTCTCGGCGACGTC
>JBDKTH010000988.1:0-7973 GCA_039680305.1 Thermoguttaceae bacterium
GTTTTGCCGCGGAGGCGGAGAGCGCGGTGCGGATCGAGTCGCTCGTCGACAACGCCAACCCGATCATCGACCAACTCTTGGCCGAGGAACGCTATCAGCACGCCTGGGACCTGATGAACGTCGTCTATGTGGTCTGCCAGAAGCCCGATGGCAAGGCCTTTCGCAAGAGCTACCACGAGCGCCGCCAGAGTCTGCAGAAGACTTTGGAGCAATGGACGCGCATCCGGCAAGCACTGGAAACGATTAAGACTCAGCCTGACGACCGCCAATCCCAGGGGACGGTCGGACGGTGGTACTGCTTTGTCCGGCGAGATTGGCGCAAGGGGCTTCCCTATTTGGCCAAAGGGGATGACCCGGTGATGGCTGGGCTCGCCAAAGAGGAGTTGGAGGCTCCCGCCGACGAAGCCATCGACCAGGTCCGACTGGCCGATGCCTGGTGGGAGGCGGCCGGACAAGCCAACGAGGCCACAAAGGAAGCGATCCTGCTCCATGCTCGCTACTGGTACCAACAGGCGGAATTCCAGTTGCCGGCAGGACTGGTGAAGTCTCGGGCGGTGAAGCGATTGGAGGAGATCGCCGTGATGGTGTCTACGGTTCCGGGGACGCCCGGGCTGCAGCCTGTCCTGGCGAGTGTTCCCACGGACGCCGAGGCCGCCAGGGACTACCAGATCCGCTGGGCTCGGCACGTGGGGCTCCCGGACATCGAGACCAACTCGATCGGCATGAAACTGGTTCTCATTCCGCCGGGTGAACTCGACATAGGGTCACACGCGGTCGACGTCGACCGCTATTGCCAGGAGGCTCAGCAAAAGGGCGTTTCCCAGGGGTGCCTGGACTTCCTTCGGAGCGAGACGCCACGGCATCCAGTCCGGATTGCCAGGGCGTTCTACCTGGGAATGCATGAGATCACGCAAGGCCAGTATCAGAAGGTGATGCGGGTGAATCCGAGCCGGTCGGGGGCTTCGAGCGACAGCAGTCCGGTCGAGAGCGTCTCCTGGGACGAGGCCATGGATTTCTGTCGCCTGCTCTCGGAGCTTCCGGAAGAGAAGGATGCCGGCCGCACTTATCGCTTGCCTTCGGAGGCCGAATGGGAGTATGCCTGCCGGGCGGGAAGCCCCACCGGCTACCATTTCGGCCAGGAACCCGCGTCGCTGGACTCGTATGGATGGTTTGCGAAAGACGCCCCGGACTCGCCGCATCCGGTGGGCACGAAGCAGCCGAATCCATGGGGGCTGTTCGACCTGTACGGAAACGTCGGGGAATGGTGCCGCGACTGGTTCGCTGAGGACTACTATCGGCAGTCGCCTTTGGAGGATCCGGTGGGCCCGATATCCGGGAAGGGGCACGTGGTTCGCGGCGGCTCGTTCCGCGAAGCTTGGCCCGGCGCATTGCGCTCTGCCTTTCGGGCGGCCTACCCAACTGGCGCTCGCCACGATACCCTCGGTTTTCGCGTGGTGTGCACCCCTTCGAAGAAACGTTCGCCGTAGTGCGAGAGACCGTCGTGCGGCCTGAATCCTGACTTCTCTATTCTGCGTGTCCTTGAGTCGCTATGGAAATCATTGGTATTGGCACTGACATCACCGAGTGTCTGCGTATCGCACGGATGATCGAACGGCATGGTGAATTGTTCGTCGATCGAGTTTATACGCCCGAGGAGGTTCGCTACTGCCAGAATCGCAAGCAGTCGACTCAGCACTTCGCTGGACGCTGGGCTGCCAAGGAGGCCGTGCTCAAGGCTTTGGGGACTGGCTGGGTGCGTGGAGTCAGTTGGCGCGATGTCGAGATTCTCAACGAATCGGGAGGGAAGCCTGTCGTGGCAATTCACGACGGGGCCAAAGAGGTCGCGAGACGCCAGGGCATCACTAAGGTCTTCATCTCCATCTCTCACAGCCGAACTCATGCCACGGCCTACGCGGTGGCGGTTGGAGAGAAGGAAGAATGACTCTCAGGGTTCGCGACGGTTCAGGAGCTCTTTTTGGTTGAGCGTTTCTTGGCCGTCTTCTTCGCCGTCTTTTTCTTGACGGTGGTCTTCGCCGAGGCCGACTTTGCCGTCGCTTTTCTTACTGGGGAGCGTCGAGCCGCCTTCTTGCTCGGTCCTTTGGCAGCCCGATCGGCCAGCAACTCTAGGGCTGTCTCCAGCGTGACCGTGTCCGCCGCCGTCCCCTTGGGGAGCGAGGCGTTGGTCACGCCGTCGGTTACGTAGGGGCCATAGCGCCCCTCGAGGAGTTTCACCGGTTGCTCGGTCACCGGCGAATTCTCGAACACCTTGATCGGCTCCTTGTTTCGCACCCCGCCGCGGCGTGCCTTCGGCTGAGCCAGCAGTTCTAACGCCTGGTCCAGGGCCACGTCGAGCGGTGAGAGATGGTCGGGCAGCGAGCGGGTCTCCTCGCCGCACTTCACATACGGGCCAAAGCGGCCGGTGTGTGCCACCACCGGCTCGCCGTTCTGCGGATGCTTGCCCAGTTCCCGCGGCAGGCTCAATAGCCGCAAGGCCACCGGCAAATCCACGTCTTCCGGCTGCATGCCTCGGAGCAGCGAGGCGTTCTGGGGCTTCTCGTCGCCATCCGGCGTGCCCCGTTGCACATACGGCCCAAACCGGCCAATCTTCAAGAACACCGGCTTGCCCGTCTCCGGGCAGATTCCCAGCGGTTCATCCCCCAGGGCCGCCTTATCGAGTAGGCCGAGTGCCACCTCGAGCGTCAACTCGTCGGGGGCCGTGTTTTCCATGACGCTGGCGTGCCGTTCCCCTTGTTCGATGAACGGCCCCAGTTTCCCCACCCGCACGTACACCTCCGGGCCGTCGGCCGGCTTGCCGATGAGGATCCGGTTGATGTCGCGAGCATTGATCTCGTCGACCTTGTTCTCCAACTGCTTCTTCAGGCCCGGGTGGGTGTTGCCGAAGTAGAACTGCCGGAGATACTGGAGGTGGCCTTGTTCTCCGCGGCTGATCGCGTCGAGTTCATCCTCCAGTTCGGCCGTGAAACTGTAATCGACGAGGTTGGGTAAGTGCGATTCCAGTAATTGGCAGACGGAGAAGGCGACCCAGGTAGGCACCAGGGAGTTGGCCCGCTTGAAGACGTAGTTTCGGGCAAGGATCGTGTCGATGATTGCCGCGTACGTGCTGGGCCGGCCGATGCCCATCTCTTCCAAGGCCCGGGTCAGCGAGGCTTCACTGAAGCGATTGGGCGGCTGGGTGGTGTGGCTCTTCGACTCCAGGGTCGTGCAAGCCAGGGGCTCGTTGACCGCCACCTGCGGCAGGAGGATCTCCCGGTCGGCCAGGTCGGCCTCGGGATCATCCGAACCCTCGACATACGCCCGCAAATAGCCGGGAAACTCGATCGTCTTCCCGCTGACCTGGAAGACCGCGCCTTCGGCGTCGATGGTGATCGTGATCCGGTGGCCGCGGGCGTCGGCCATCTGGCTGGCGATCGTCCGCTTCCAGATCAGGTCGTAGAGCTTGAATTCGTCGGGCGTCAACTGGTTGCGGAGCGATTCGGGGAAGTCGAACGGATGGCCGGCTGGGCGAATGGCTTCGTGGGCTTCCTGGGCATTCTTGACCTTGGTCTGGTAGACCCGGGGCTCCGGCGACAAGTACTCCTGGCCGTACTGGCTGGCCACCATATCGCGTGCCGTGGCGACGGCGATCGAGGCCAGGTTGGTGGAGTCGGTACGCATGTAGGTGATGTGGCCGTTTTCGTACAGGCTCTGCGCGACCTGCATCGTGTGCCGGGCCGTGAAGCCATGCTTGCGGTTGGCTTCCTGCTGCAAGGTGCTGGTGGTGAAGGGGGCGTAGGGACGCGTGACGTAGGGCTTGTCCTCGACGCTTGCGACCTTGGCCGTGCCTCGCCGGATCCGGGCGGCCAACTCCTCGGCCTGCCGCTGATCCATGAACATGAGCGAGCGGTCCTTGAGTTGGCCGGTGGCCGCGTCGAAGTCGCGGCTCGCCGGAATTCGCCTGCCGTCGACCGACACCAGCGCCGCCTGGAACGACTCGCCGCTGTTCCGCGCAAAGGATCCCAGCAGATCCCAGTAGGTGGCCGCCACAAAAGCCATCCGCTGCCGTTCCCGTTCCACGATCAGCCGGACCGCCACGCTCTGGACCCGGCCGGCCGAAAGCCGTGGCCGGACCTTCCGCCACAAGAGGGGCGAGACTTCATAGCCATACAACCGGTCGATGATCCGCCGCGTTTCCTGGGCGCGGACCAGATCCTCATCGATCTGACGCGGCTGGGCCAGCGCGTTGAGGATTGCTTCCTTGGTAATCTCGTGAAAGACCAGGCGGTGAACGGGCACCTTAGGATTCAGGACTTGGCAGAGGTGCCAACTGATCGCTTCCCCTTCGCGGTCTTCATCCGTCGCCAGATAGAGATGGTCGGCCTCCTTCAGGAGACTCTTCAGCTTGCGGACCTGCTTGCTCTTGTCGGGGGGAATGACATACACGGGCTCGAAGTCGCGATTGACATTGACCCCCAAATAGGCCCAGTCCTCCCCCTTGTACTCTTCGGGGATTTCCTTCGCGCCTTGCGGCAGATCACGGATATGCCCGATGCTCGCTTCAATCGTGTAATTCTGGCCCAGAAACTTGCTGATCGTTCGCGCCTTGGCGGGCGACTCAACGATCACGAGCGACTTGCCATCCTGGGAAGTTTTCTTCTTGGCCATTTCAACCTGCGTGGTTGGTAATTTGCGACCTTTGGGGGACTTTATCGGTACAGATCGGCTGTTTTGCCCTTATTTCTGAGTCAGTTACTGAGAAGCACAGCTAGTACTAACCACTCTCGGGGCGTTGAGCACCAAACCGTAAGATCGGCACTTTCCGTCTCGTCTGGGCAACCGGACCCCTTTTTGGGATTGCATTTACGTCAATTCGTTTTAGAATTTCCAGTTTCCGCCCTGGAAAGGGTGCGTCACTCATTTATGCCTACCGGCAACGCTTGTCAAGTGGAATTCGGCCGTAATTGCTCCCTCTATAGTAGGATAAGGCATGGCTAATCCGTTTCGCGCATTTCGTAAAAACCAGAAGATCATGCTGGTCGTTCTCACGCTCCTGGCGATGGTCTCCTTTGTGATTTTGCCCATCGTCATGGATATGATGGGCAATACCCCCTCACGAGATCCCGTGGTCGTCTCGACCACCCGCTATGGGAGTCTTCGCGAATCCCAACTGCGTGTGCTCCGCAACGACCGGGAGATTCTTCGGGGCTTTTTCCAGCACCTCGCGCAGTCGGCCATGGAGAGTGGCGGTGATCCGCGGAGTCTGGCTCAACTCGCTCGGATGATCGGGCCAAGTGGCGAGGAGAACGTCGTCGGGACGTGGCTGCTGGCAAAGCGAGCGGAAGAACTGGGGATCATGGTCAGCGATAGCGAGATCAACCAGTTCCTCACTCAAGTGACGACCTCGCAGAACATATCCCGAGAAGCGGTCCAGAAGATCATGCAGTACCGCCATATCTCGGAAGACGACTTGTTCCGAGTGATTCGGCAGGAACTGTTGGCCGTGCACCTTCAACAGATGTTTGGGGTTGCCCTCCGTGGCGTGACCCCCGCGCAGCGGTGGGACTACTATCGGCGTTTGAACGAAAAGGCCAGGATTGAGGTGGCCGCCCTGCCGGTGGCCAGCTTCATCGACAAGGTGGCCGATCCGAGCGACGCGACCCTACGCGAGTTCTTTGAGCAACACAAAAAGCAGCTCTACAATCCGGTGTCTCCAGAGCCCGGCTTCCGCGTCCCGCAGAAAATCGCGGTCGATTACTTCAAGGCGAATATCGATGCGATCGCGGTCTCGGATGCGGAGATTCAGAAGTACTACGACGAGAACAAGGACAAGGAGTTTGTCCAGGAGACCCTGCCGGAAGTGAAGAAGGAAACACCGGCAGCTGAGGAAGAAAAGAAAGCGGACGAGAAGCCGTCGACGGAAGCGAAGCTGGAGCCGAAGGCGGAAGCCAAGCCGCAGGCCCCGAAGGCCGAGAAACCGGCCCAGCCGGAGGCCAAGCAGCCAGCCAACGAAGCGAAGCCGGCCGAGAAGAAGAACGAGGCCAAAGAGCCGGCGAAGAAGGAGTCGGTTAAGGACAAGACCTCTGCGGTGGGGAATGCCTCGCCGTTCCGGTTGGCGGCTTACCAGCAGGAAGAGAAGAAGGACGGCAAGCCCGCGGCGCAGCCGTCTGAACCGGAGAAGAAGGCGACTCCCAAGCCTGCGGACGCCGAAAAGGCCAAGGAAACCAGGGCCGCTCCAAAGTCGGCCGAAGCTGAGAAAAAGGTTGAAAAGACAGGGGAGGCCAAGCCGGCTCCGGCGCAGCCCAAGCACATCCCGCTGGACAAGGTCAAGACGCGGATCCGTGCCAACCTGGCTGAGGCCAAGATTCGGGAGATTTTCGGCCGGTTGCAGGATCGGATGCGGCGATACCACGATGAGCTGACGCTCTACGAGGTCCACCGCGAGGACAAAGGCAAGAAAGACTCGGCCAAGGCGCCGGAGAAGCCCGACTTCAAGAAATTGGCCAGCGAGAACGGCCTTGGCTTCTACACGACCCCGCTGATCTCGCCGTTGGAAGTCCGTTCGCTGGACATCGGCCAGTCGATGGTTGGTCAGTCGCAGTTCCTGGATTACGCCTTCGAGACGTTGCCCCAGTTCCGACCGGAAACCTCTCAGGACATCGAGGGCAACCACTTCCTCTTCTGGAAGACGGCTCAAGAGGCGGAACGGATCCCTGAGTTTGACGAAAAGGGGATGCGCGAGCAGGTGCTTCGGGCGTGGAAACTGGTCCAGGCCCGTGATCTGGCGGACAAAGAGGCTAAGAACCTGGCCGAGGAGGCTGGCAAGGCGAGCAAGCCGTTCAAAGACCTCTTCGCCGAGAAGAAGATCACGGTTCGCGAGTCGGAGCCGTTCAGTTGGATGACCTTCGGGGCGTTCCCCGCCTGGTTCACGCAAGCAATGCCGGAGATGGGCAAGATCGTTGCCACGGAAATAGGCGAGAAGGGCGACCAGCAGGTTGAACTCGTCAACATGCCGGGCGACGACTTCATGCGGAAGGTGTTCGACCTGGAGAAGGGCAAGATCGGCGTGGCGATGAATCAGCCGAAGACGGTGGTCTATGTCGTCCGCATGGTTGATCTCACGCCGGCGGTCATGCAGGTCTTCCAGGCCGAGGATTACAGCCGCTACGCTCGGGTCGCCGATCAGGAGATGGGGGCCATTGGCCAGGCCTGGATGAGTTCGCTCCGGGCCGAGGTCGGCTTCGAGTGGCAGCGGGAACCCGCACGCGACCAGCGACACTACGAGTAGTAGTCGTCAGCGTCGTCCAAAAGACGAGGCCCCGGCCCCTGCGGCCGGGGCTTTTTTTGTATGCCGAGCATGTTTGACAGTCTGGAGGTGCGAGTCCTCTGTCAACCTGATGGAGGTGAAGGGTAGCGAAGCACAGCGGCGTCACCGCGAGGTGGGGTCGGAAGGAAGTGCGGAGCAAACCCGTGACCTGACGTACAGAAACCGGATCGGAGGCCTGGCGGGCCGGGCGAGCTGGCAAACGACGGCAGAGCCCCTATCCATCAAGGGGCCGCAGGGTAAATCCGGCAGGTTTGCGGGGAAGACGGTCAGACTTACCTCGGGAGGTCAGCCGCGTGTCCGGGAACTGACGCGACGGACGCGGGGGATCAATCTGCCGCAGATGGTCGAAGAGCTATCCCGTTACCTAAACGGGTGGCGTGCGTTCTACGGCTTCTGGCAGACCCCCCCAGTGCTGGCTGGCTTGGACTTGTGGATACGCCGACCCGGCGGGGCAACCGGCTGCTTAACCAGCCGAACAGCCGTGTACGGACCCGTAGGCACGGTAGTGTGGGAGGGGAACGGCCGCGAGGCCGTCCCCCATCCCGATTCACTGGTGGTCAACACGGCCCGTTGGCCGTTACCGCCGCGGCTTGAGGACCACGGTCGCCAAGGGCGGCAGGCTGACCTTGATCGAGGCCGGTCGGCCGTGGCA
>JBDKTH010000632.1:0-2036 GCA_039680305.1 Thermoguttaceae bacterium
TTGTAGGCCTTTTGGAAATCGATCACCGGCTTCAGGGCCGCCTCCAGTTGGGCCTTGTCCCACATCTTTCCCTCGCACTCGCCCGGATAGGCGACCGGCTTGCCCTGGCTGTGAACGCCCTGGTGGGTGAACGTGCCGGGGACATACATGTGGACGCTATAGACGACGTTCGGGATGTCCAACGGCTGCAGCTCGCGGAATCCCGAGGGGCCGCCGCACATGGCGGGCTCGACGATGATCGTGCGCTCCGGATCGATCGCGCGGATCGCCCGGGCGGTCTTCAGGGCCAAATCCTGCCAGTCGGCCAGGTCGTCCTGGAGGGAGTTTTCCACCGGCTCATTGGCCAGGTCATAGCCCCAGATGGCTTTGACGTTTTTGTAGCGGCGGGCGATGTACTGCCAGATCTCGACGAACTTGCGCTGGCAGGTCGGATCATTGAAGAGCCCGGAATCCGAGCCCGCGTAGCCGCCGCTCGTCTTGCGCCCGCCCGGCGGCGAATGCAGGTCGACGACCACCAGGATCCCGTACTTCTCGCAGATGGGCAGCATGGCTTCCATCTGCCGTAAGGCCCCTTGGAGCCATTTGTCGTAGGCGTTCAGGTCCAGTGGATCGGCCACGTTGTTTCCCGGGCGGGTCAGTTGCCAGCGGATCACGTTGGCGTTCCACTCCTGGCCAAAGACTCGCAGGCTTTCCTCGTCGATCGTGGCGCGAACCATGGCCCCGCGGAGCCGCGGCAGGTTGTGGCCTTTGTAGGCCGGGCCGGTGGCCACACGCGGGGTGCGCACGATCGGCGGCTTGCCCACGGTCACGCGGATCTCGTCAAACCAGGCCTTGCCCGTGACCGCTTCCAGGCCCAAGCAGAGCGACAGCGACGTGGCGTCGTCCGGCACGCGCACGGCGAACCCGGCCGACTGCCAGTCGAACGAGCCGGCGTCGAGACTCGCGGCGGGCCACTCCTTGCCGTCGGGGGTGACGATCGGGGCCATGAACTTCACCCCGTTCCACGCTTGCGGCTTGCGGCTGACGTCCTGGGCCTTGATCTTGGCGGAGAACCGCAACTGATAGCCGCGCAGTGCCTCGACGGGTAACTGGAGGATCACCATGGCCGAACCGTTGCCCGAAGTCGCGGTGCGCTCGATCGTCAAGGCCTGCCCGCCCTCGTAGCCGGGCTCCAAGGCGGCCTTGCCGGCCCAGCCTTTCAAGGCCGCGGCTCCTTCAAACCCCGTTTCGAACACCACCTGGCCCCGGGACAATTGGGGCTTTTCCGGGGTTTGAGCCCAGAGGGCACCAGGTAGCAGGCACAGGCACAGCGAAAGCAGCAGTCGGCAGGTCATGCGAATCCTCTTCTCGGTAGGCACATCAGGGAAGTCGGTGGGAGCCGCGTTGACTTCGAGTGTACCACGAGAACGGGGGTCTGCAAAGCGGTAGCTCCGCGACAGCCTGACGTGCACCATCCGACGGCCCATGCGCTCGCACTCATGAAACAGTGGACCGATGTCCATGGGTGCGATCAAACCCCGGACGCGCCCGAATTTGTCAGTGGACAAATCGGCAGCCTCTACAACGACAACCTGGGACGGCCCGTGGTCGAACTCTTCTTCGTTTCGAACATGGAGCACGGCACGCCGGTCGATCCCGGTTTGGGCGCGGAACAAGGCGGGGCATTGATCCCCTATGTCCTCGATGCGGACATCTTCTCGACGCTCCAGATCGTCAAGTTCTGGGGGCTGTATAACGGCGAGCTTTAGGCGAGGGAGGGCTCTCTCTTCGCCCGAGCCCGACGCCGCCACGCGATCGCGATGCCGACGCCGGTCAACGCGAGCAGGCCGGCCGAGGGCTCCGGCAGAAGCGTCACGGTCAGGTTGTCGATGGCGAAATACTCGTCGGTGTGATCGGCGTCAAGCTCGTGCAGGAACTCGATCGTCAACGTGCTGCCGGTGTGCGGCACGGTGAAGCCGGTGAACGCGCTCATGTTGTAGACCGAGTCCAATGTCCACCCGTAGGCGGTCCGATCGTTGATCGTTTGAGCCCCCGTC
>JBDKTH010000621.1:0-17729 GCA_039680305.1 Thermoguttaceae bacterium
TACCGACGGTGCTGCTTTCGGCGGTTGAAACATAGCAGACTCCGTTCGATGAGACTGAGATGAAACGTCCATACTTTCAGTCTCAGGCGGAGTCTGCTTCTTTCAACCCCCAAATGACCTATGACTCCCCCGCTTCGGGCAAAAGTCGAGCTAAGGACCCGTCCAGAAATAACTTGGAGATTTGAGCTACTAGAAAGAGAGAATCCGCCGAGCCTGTGACGTTTGGCAATCCATGGCCAACGGCGGATTCTCTCTTTCTATTGGGGGGTATCGGCAGTTTTCCGGGGAAGTCGTCGCTTGTCAATGAAGCAACTGCCGCCACCTCCTGTGCACCTTCCGGAGTCTTCCCACGGCAGTTGCCTCATTGGTAGCTCAAATCTCCAAGTTATTTCTGGACGGGTCCTAACGACCACGACGACCGGATTCGCCTTGTGGCAGATGATCCCGCGCAGACCGACGAGGGAGCGGGATCCGCCGGCTGGATTGGCGGGGATGAGCAAAGCGAGGGGGAATGGCATATCAGGCATGCCGATCTGACCGCCCCCCACTTCATGGCGAGCGTGTCCGGCTCCGAAGAGCAAAAAAGGAAGCTATCCTTGAGGGGAACGCTTTACTTACTCCAGCAGGGCCTGCATGACGCCGCGCTGATGGAACAGATGGGGTGCGCACTGTGAGTACAACGCCGTCGGTTCAAGAACGTCCTCAAGGCACGCTTGAGGAAATTGCCGAACGCATCAGCGATGTCTCCACGTTGCCGCACGTCGCGCTTCGCGTGATGGAGGTCGCCAACGACCCGAACTGTGGGGCGAGGGATCTCAAGGAGGTCATGGAAGCCGACGTGTCGTTGAGCACGCGCGTGCTCCGGGTGGTGAACTCCTCGGCCTACGCGGCGCGAACGAAGATCACCAACCTTCAGCAGGCGATAGCCTTTCTCGGCAGCAAGCAGGTTCGCAACCTGGCGATGACGGCCAGCGTCAGCAAGCTCTTCCAGCAGGACGAGACCATTGGCAAGTACCGGCGGCTGGGACTGTGGAAGCATCTGGTGGCGGTGGGGACCTGTGCGCGGCTTTTGGCGATGCGGCTGCGGCTTAAGAACTTCGAGGACATCTTCCTCGCCGGCCTGCTCCATGACCTGGGGTTGATCCTGGCCGATCAGCATTTCCACAACGCCTTTGTCGAGATCATGCTGCAGGCGGAGGAAGGCAAGCCGATCTGCCAGCGCGAGTTGGCCTGTCTCGGCTTCACCCACTGCCAACTGGCCGGCGAGATCACCAAGAAATGGCGGTTTCCCGAGGGCGTGGTGGCGGCCGCCGCCTACCATCACGGTCCGGTCGTCTATCATGGCGAGCACATCGACGCGGTCCGCTGCGTCGAAGTGGCGAATCTCGTCTGCACCTTGAAAGAGATGCCCTCGATCGGAATGAACTGCCTGCGCGTCCCCCAAGGGTCGATCTCCGCGTTGAAACTGACGAAGAACGACCTCGTGGTCCTCGGCGAGGATCTCGACCGCGAGTTGAAGGCCAACCAGGTTCTCTTCCAGATGTAGGGAGCGTGATGGAGTCCATTCGCGATAGTCTGGATCGTCTGTTGGTGGAGCCCGAGATCGTCTCGGACGAGACCGGCTGCCTGGCGTTGCTCGGGCGGTTGTTGCAGCCTTTTCCCTCGCTTTTGCTGTTGAGCACTCTGGACGGGAAGGTCCGGGCGGCGTGGAGCGACGATCCTGCATTGCCCTGCTCGCTGGCCCAGGAACTGGCGGTCGCGGGAGCCCGCGAGTTGGCCGGCGCGAAGTGGGACCTGCGACCGTTCATCTTTGCCGATCGGACCTACCAGGGTTTTGCCCTCCGGCTCAACGACACCGCCGGGATGCTCGGCGGGCTCGTCGCGGCCGACTCGCCGCCGGCCCTGGCCGCCCTGCCGCGCTGCCTGGAAGGGGCCGGCCAGATGGTCTGGCGGGCCGTCCAACTCCAGCAGTTGGCCGCCGAGATGGAGACCCACATCCGCCACTTACAGGCCGAGCACGAGACGCTTGCGGTCGCCCACACCGAGGCGATGGCCAGCGCGATCGAGGAGCAGGAACGGCGCCTGCGCGAAGAACGCGAACGCCTGGCGATGGAGCGCGCGTGTGCCGCCACGGAAGCGGCCAACCGCGCCAAAAGCCAGTTCCTCGCCCACATGAGCCACGAGATCCGCACGCCGCTCAACGCCATCCTCGGCTTCACCGAGTTGCTCCGCCAGGGCGGGAATCGGGAAGACGAGGCCGAACGCCAGGAATACCTCGACACGATCTACAACAGCAGCATTCATCTTCTGGAACTGATCAACGACATCCTCGATCTCTCGAAGATCGAGGCCGGCCAGATGCGAATCGAGCGGTTGGCCTGCTCGCCAAGCGAGATCATCGCCAGCGTGATGTCGGCATTGCGGGTGCGGGCGCAACAGAAGGGGCTGCGCTTCGAGTGCCAATGGCGAGGCATGCTTCCGGCGACGATCGAGACCGATCCGCTGCGGGTGAAACAGCTCCTGCTCAACTTGCTGGGCAATGCCCTGAAGTTCACCAGCCACGGCGAGGTCCGCCTCGTGGTCTCGTCGGCCGGCACGCCCGACACGCCGCTGCTCTGCCTTGAGGTGAGCGATACGGGGATCGGGATCGCCCCCGACAAGCTGAAGGGCGTGTTCGACGCCTTCGTGCAGGGGGACAACTCCGTCACGCGGGAGTATGGCGGCACGGGGTTGGGCCTGGCGATCAGCCGCAGCATCGCCCGCGAGTTGGGCGGCGATATCACGGTCCGCAGCGAGCTGGGCAGGGGAAGTTGCTTCACGGCGACCATCGGAACCGGGCCCTTGGCGGGGATTCCCCTGGTCTCTTTCACCTCCGAGGCCATGCTCCCCAAATCCTCGCCGCAGGCCGTGGCACGCCCCATGCTGCCCCCAGCGCGGATCCTGATCGTCGAAGACGGCGCCACCAACCGCAAGCTGCTCCGCTTGATCCTCCAGCGGGCCGGAGCCACGGTGAGCCTGGCCGAGAATGGCGAGATCGGCCTGCGAATGGCCCTCCAACAGCCGTTTGACGTGATCCTGATGGACATGCAGATGCCGGTGATGGATGGCTATACCGCCACACGGCGACTGCGCGAACGCGACGTCCAGACGCCGATCATCGCCCTGACCGCCCACGCGATGTCCGGTGATGAAGCAAAGTGTCTCCAGGCGGGATGTTCTGACTACTTGTCGAAGCCGGTTGAGACCGACCGCCTGTTGCGGTGCCTCACCGAGTATCTTTGCCCATCACCGTCGAGTGAGGACCGCGCCCCTGTCACTTCGTCGGGCGGAGTGCCCCCCCTCTCCCCCGGCGGCACGCCCGTGATGTCGAGTCTGCCCATCGACGACCCCGACTTCCGGGAGATTGTGGTAGAGTTTGTGGAGCGGCTTGAGACACAGTTGGAGGCGATGCAGGAGGCCATGGCGACAGGGGACCTGGACGCCTTGGCCCGTCTGGCGCACTGGTTGAAGGGGTCCGGGGGCACGGCCGGGTTCGATGATTTCACCGATCCGGCCCGGCGACTGGAGCAGTTGGCCCGGCAGAAGCAGGTGGAGCAGGCCCGCGAGCAGTTTACGGCGATTCGCCTGTTGGCCTCGCGGATCGTGGTGCCTGCAGGAAGCAAGGAGTTGAACTGATGAACGTATTCAATGCGCAGTCCGGCGAAACGGGATACGACGTACCGGCCGATTCTCCGGTGGAGACGATGCGGACGATGTTCGGCACGCCGCGACTGCTCCTGGCCCCCGTGTTGCGTGGGGCGGCCGCCGATCAGGTGATCGTCGATCCGCGCATCGCCATCATCGACGACGAGACGAGCACCGTCAAAGCCGTCAAGAAGCACCTCCAGCTGGTCGGCTATCGCCAGTTCTTCACCACCTCGGATGCCAGTCAGGCCATGGGGCTGATCGCCCAAGAGCGTCCGGATGTCGTCCTCCTCGACATCCTGATGCCGACGATGAGCGGCCTGGAAGTGCTGGAGGCGATCCGCCGGCACGAGCCGTTCCTCGACCTGCCCGTGATCATCCTCACGGCGGCCAGCGACCGGGAAACGCGGCTCAAAGCCCTCCGCCTCGGCGCCACGGAATTCCTTGCCAAGCCGCTGGACACGGTCGAGTTGGAGACCCGGCTCCGCAACGTCCTGATCATGAAGGCCCATCAGGATCGGCTGAAGAACTACGCCTGGGAACTGGAACTGGAAGTGGCCGTGCGGTCGGCGGAACTGGCCGAGGCCCACAAGCAGGTCGTTCGCTGCCTGGCACGCGTCGGCGAGTATCGCGACAACGAGACGGGGAACCACGTCCTGCGGGTAGGGCTGGTGGCCGAGATCCTCGCGCGGCGTCTGGGGCTGCCGCGGGAGTTCTGCGGCCGGATCCGCGAGGCCGCCGCCTTGCACGACATCGGCAAGGTCGGCGTCCCCGACGCCGTTTTGCTCAAGCCGGGCAAGCTCGATCCGGTCGAGTTCACCGTGATGAAGGACCATTGCCGGAAGGGGTGGAACGTGTGCCTGCCCCAAGGCGAAGCCCCCGCCCCCCCGCCGCCCAAGGCCCGCCACGAGGCGGCGAGCGTTGGTAATTCACCGATCCTGGAACTAGCCGCGTCGATCGCCTACACCCATCACGAGCGATGGGACGGCTCTGGGTATCCCTGCGGCCTGCGCGGCGAAGAGATCCCCATTGAGGGCCGGATCACGGCCGTGGCCGACGTGTTCGATGCCCTGACCCACGCCCGCCCCTACAAGACCGCGTTCTCGGTCGAAGAGTCGCTCCGCATCCTCGAAGAGGAACGCGGAAGCCATTTCGACCCCCAGGTGCTCGACGCCTTCTTTGACAGTCGCGACGAGATCCTCGAGGTGTATCGCACGCACGCCGACCTGACGCCGAACGATGGCCCGTCGACCGTGTGACGGCCGCCGCGTGCCACTGGCGTCCCGCCAGTGCTTTTCGAAACGGGCTTGCATGTCGCCGCTCTAGAACCGCTTGGTGAACCCAAGGCTGACGGCATCGGCCGCTGCCGTGCTGGTGACTTCGGTCCCGGCGAGCGGGCCAGTGGTGCTGTGCAGCGGGCCGCTGGCGTCGTTCTCGAAGCAGTGCACATAGGCCAGGTTCATCATCCAGTTGTCGGCGAACATATACGACAGCCCCGTGTGCACCGCATGCTTGATG
This sequence comes from Thermoguttaceae bacterium, assembly GCA_039680305.1. Classification (GTDB taxonomy): domain Bacteria; phylum Planctomycetota; class Planctomycetia; order Pirellulales; family Thermoguttaceae; genus JBDKTH01. The sequence continues at coordinate 5,203 of JBDKTH010000621.1, forward strand.
ATAAGCGGCGAGGCCACGTTGAACTGGGCCGCGTCCGAGTCGATCGGGTTCTCGTTAACGCTGTAGCCAAACCGCACGTAGACGTGATCGGTCACCTGGCGCTGGACGCCGAAGGCCACGGCCACGATGTTATTCCAATCCAGGCCGTTCACGTTTCCGGCGGCGCCGACCCCGAGGTCTTTGAACCCGCTGGTGCTGGCGTAGTTGAAGTACCGCGTATCGCAGGAGAAGATCCATCGCTCCCAGCCGGAATAGGCCACGCCGAGCGAGACGATCATCGGATAGTCGAGGTGGTAGGTTACCGTGCGCGGCCGGCCGAGTTCGTCTTCGGTCTTGTAGCGGAACGGCTCCATCCATTGCGGGCTCTTGATCGAAGCGCCGAAGTGCCAGTCGCTGGGCGTGGTGTAATAGGCCCCCACCTGGAAGCCGCCGCCCCAGACGTACCGCGTGCCCACGCCCGACGAATAGGTGGGCAAGCCGCCGTCGCTATTGTCCTTCGGGCCGAGGAACAAGGGGCTGGCGACCATCCGCGCCACGCTCACCGTCGGCGCAAAGCCGAGCGAGAAACGGTCGGTCACCGCATAGGAGACCGTCGGGGCGATCTGAAAGATCTCCACCTCGGCGGAGAGACGCCCGAGGCCGAACAAGGTCGACTGCTGCGGCATCAGGATCGGGTTCGTTGTACTGGACGGGTAGTTGACCCGCGAACCGCCGATGGCGTACGTGCCAAAGCCGAACGTCCAGGGCGAGTCGTCCGATTGCCAGACCATCGCCATCGTGGGAACCGGCACCGCGCCCGGTTCGCTCCTATTGGAGCCGGAAAGCGTGGTCGCCGGCCCATACGGGCCATACGCCCCCGCCTCAACGCGTGAGGAGAGTTCCGATTGCGCGAGGATAACCCCCATGCCGAACGACATCTCCGAGCCACCCAGCCCGCTGATCGACGCCGGGTTCCAGTGGAGTGCTCCAGCCGCATCGATCGGCGCCGCCGTCACCGCCCCGCCCATCGACTCGCTCACTGGGCTGACGGCCCGTAAGGCCACGCCTTGGCCCAGGACAGGGCTGCCGATCCCGAAAATGGCCAGGACTGCGGCCGCTTTGAGCGGCAAACCGGCGCGATGCATCAGGCGTGTCAGAAAGCCCCCGTTTGGCGAGGTGTGTGTCGGCACAAGCAATTCCTTGTTGGGCTGGAGGGTTGCGGTTTGGGTGGAGAATCACAGGAGGGTTGTTCGGTTGTTATCGGTTGGTTTGATAGCAAGGTTTATTGCACTTTTGACGAGGCTCATTCCTCGCCATAGAATGGCAGACTGGGTAAACGCGAAAAAGAATGCGGGCCTTTTATGTCCCGGGATCTCGAAAGCTTGCAGCCAATCGTCGGAGCCGACCGCTCGATAAGGCGACGTCTGACGCTCAGAGAGGAGTTCCTCCTCGCCCTATTGCCGACGCTGGTCGTGCTCGGCGTGCTCGGGCTCATCGAGGTGCTCAGCGAGCAACGGCTGTTGTTTGCCTCGCTAGCGGCCAGTGCGTTTCTGATCTATCTCGATCCCCAGCACGGCACCAACCGCGTGCGGGTCCTGGCCATCTCCCAGATTATGGCGGCAACGATCGGGCTGCTCGTTTACCTCGTCGTTGGCGGCGGCTATCTCTCGGCCGGGATCGCCATGGTCCTGAACACAATCCTGATGATTGCCCTCGATGTGGTCCACCCGCCGGCCGTTTCGACCTCGGTGAGTTTTGCCCTCCGCGCCGGCGACGCCAGCAATCTGCTCTTGTTCGGCCTGGCCGTATGCATCACCGCGGTCCTGGTGGTCCTGCAACGCATCGCTCTGAGGCTTGTGGTTCGCTTCCGTTCGTGAGAATCCCAACAGGTGCCGTAGCCCCGCCGAACCCGCAGATGCTTGACATTCGGACTCGCATCCGTCATATCAGTGGTATCTTCCCCTGACGCAGCCACGTTTCTTCATGCGATCGGAGGCCGAACTCATGCATGCTAAGCCGGTTTTCTGCGCTCTTCTCCTCGTCGGTCTACTGCTTCCTGGTCGTCCCGACGCGGTGAAGGCCACCGAGTATCGTGTGGCAACGTTCGAGGCCGATATCACCATCCCGATCGGCCACGCCTGCATGGGTGGCGGCGTGGCCGACGCAAAGCGGATCGTCGATCCACTGCTGGCCAAAGGCTTCGTGCTTCTCGGGGCCGACCAGCCGATCGTCGTGGTGGCTCTCGACTGGTGCCAGTGCAACAACGATTCGTACCGCCGGTGGCGAGAAGCGTTGGCCGCGGCCGCGGGAACGAGCGACCGCCGGGTCATGCTGGCCACCGTCCACCAGCACGACGCGCCGATCTGCGACCTCACGGCCCAGAAGCTGCTCGACCAGCAGGAGCTCACGGGCTACAACTGCGATCCCGTGTTTCACGAGCAAGCTGTGCAGCGCACCGCCGAGGCTCTCAAACGCGCCCTGCCCTCGGCCCGGCGTGTCACCCATTTTGGCATTGGGAAAGCCCGGGTGGAAAAGGTGGCATCCAACCGTCGCGTGGTCACGCCCGAGGGAAGAATCACCTGGAACCGCGGCAGCCGCAGCGGCGACCTCTACGGCGCCTCCGAGGGCGAGATCGATCCCTGGATCCGAACGATTAGCCTCTGGGATGGCCAACAGCCGGTGTTGGCCTGGAGCTGCTACGCCGTGCACCCGATGAGCTTCTACGGCCAGGGCGACGTCTCGGCCGATTTTCCCGGCATTGCCCGGGCCCGACGTCAGCAAGACGATCCCAACGTCTTTCAGATCTACTTCACGGGCTGTGCCGGCGACACGACGGCCGGGAAGTACAACACGGGCACGCCGGCCGATCGCCAGGCGTTGGCCGACCGGCTCTATCAAGGCATGGTCGCCGCGTGGAAGGCCACGCGAAAGCAGCCGCTCTCCCACGTCTCCTTCCGTTGCGCCGAGCTGTGGCTCCCGCCTCGCGATACGGGGATGTTCACGCTCGACGCGATGCAAAAGACCCTGGCCGATTCCAAGGCCACCCGCTGGCAGCGGATCTCCGCCGCATTGGGCTTGAGTTGGCGCGAGCGCGTCGCAGCCGGCATTCCGATCGACGTCCCTTGCCTCAACTTCGGCGGTGAGGCCCAGTTCCTGATCCTTCCGGCCGAGAGCTTCGTCGGCTATCAACTGGCCGCCCAACGCCTGCGGATCGGTTCGTTCATCGTCGTCGCCGGTTTCGGCGAAGGGGCCCCAGGCTACATCCCCACCGACCAGTGCTGGCGCGACGGCTACAACGACGACTACTGCTGGGTGGCCCCGATGGCCGAGCAGGCGATCACCGAAGCGATGCACCGCGTCCTGGCCGTGGCTCCCGTCGTCGATCACCTTCCACCGCCGGCTTCCCTGCCATTCCCGAGCGATCGGCCCATCATCAAGCCATCTCAACGATAAGCACTTCCAGGAGACCTGCAATGCGTCTCATTCGTGGTACGGCACTATTGGTTGCCCTTTTGCTTCTTTTCCCGGATCGCTCCTTTGCGGCCACGTTGACAGCCGACGACTTGCGACTGACGCTCGACCCCCGTGCGGCGGTCACCGAGATCGCCATCGGCCCATCGCAACTGCCCGTCACGCCAGCCCCCTTGCTCACGCTCTATGACATGGCACAAGGCAAATGGGCCACGCCGGCGGTCAGCGGCGGCGATCCGGCCACGGGGCTCACGCTACGGTTCGCCGAAGCCCGGGTGGCGGCCACGCTCACCGTTCGCTCGCAAGGCGAGGCCCTGCGGTTTGGCTGCCGCGTGAAGGGTGACGAGCTTCCAGCCCGCGGAATACTTTTGCGGGTTGCGTTCCCGCTGGACGCCATCGGTTGGAAGTGGCACAACGACAGCGGCAGCTCCCAGCCGATCGTCGCCGGCAAGGTCTACGAGAACGTGGTTCCCCTGCGGGCCTGGGCCGATCTGCCCGAGTGGCGCGACCAGCCGGAGCTGCGTGTGGGCTACTCCAACCGCAACTTCCTCACTGTCCTGACCGGACGGGCGGGCCTCAGCCTGGCCGTGCCGATCGACCGGCCGTGCATCTTCCGCACGGCCTACAACGCCGCGGCCCGGCGTCTGGAGATCGTTTACGACTTTGCCCTCTCGCCCGACACTCGCACGCCCAACGAAGTCGAGTTCGCCTTTGACCTCTACGCCTGCGATCCGCAGTGGGGCTTCCGCGGGGCCTTGGCACGCTACTACACGCTCTATCCAAAACTGTTTGAACGGGTGGTCAACGAGCCGGGCCAGTGGATGGCTTTCAGCCGGCTGTCGGAGATCGACAACGTCAACGAGTTCTACTTCGGCCTGCAGGAAGGGGCCCCGGAGCCGGCCTACGACGATCAACTCGGCGTGGTCACGACCAGCTATTTCGTCCACGCCGGCATGGGCGCGAACGTGCCCGGCTACAATCCGGAAAAGGATCCCCTGCCGCCGTACGACGTCCAGGTCAAGGCGATGGAAGCCGTCTTCAAAGCCCGCACGGGGCTCGACGGGCTGTTGGAGCAGGTCGGGCTGTACACCGCCGAAGGGAAACTCGACATCCGCAAATGGGTCGCCTACGGCCACCTGATCTCCCAGTTCAACCTCGATCCCTCGCTGCCCTATGGCGATTGGGCGATCAAACAGGCCCTGGCCATGCTCACCAGGAGGCCGAACCTCGACGGCTTCTACTACGACGGCCTCCCGACCGGGATCAACTACAACCCCCGCCACTTCAAGACGGCCGATGCGCCGTGCCTCTGGGATCCGGTGGCCAAGAGGGCGCTGGTGAACAACTTTTTCTCCTCCTGCCAATTCGCCCGGGCGGCAGCCGAAACGATGCGTCCGCGGAGACGGATCACGATGATGAACGGCGCCATGGGGGCCAGTTTTTACGTGGCCCCGTGGCTCGACGTATTCGGCTCCGAAACCGGCCTGCGGATCTCCCGGCCCCAGCTCAACTACATGCGAGCGATCACCTGGCACAAGCCGTTCCTGACCCTCCTGAAAGGCAACTACGAACAGAAGCTCGGCCATACGGAGATCGAGCGATATATGAAGCAATGCCTGGCCTACGGCATCATCCCGGGGTTCTTCGACTGGCCCACGAGCGGCCTGGGGCCGGGCGGGCGCTACTGGGACCACCCCCGCTACTTCGAACGCGATCGCGACTTGTTCCGCAAGTACCTGCCTCTTTGCTGCACGTTGGCCAAGATCGGCTGGGAGCCGGTGCCGTATGCCCAGTGCTCGTCGCCCAATGTCGTTGTCGAACGCTTTGGGCCTGCCGAGGGCCTTGTCTGGCTGACGCTTTCCAGCGAAGACAAACAGACCCAATCGGCCTTGCTGACGCTCGACGCCAAGCCCTTGGGCCTCGATCTGCAGACGGTCCGGGCCGTGGAAGTGATCGCCGACAAACCTCTCGCCCTGTCCGCCAAGGACGGAACCCTCTCGGCAACCATCCAGTTACCGGCCAACGACGTAACCACCATCCAGCTTGGCACCACCGAGGCGTTGGCCCGCTGGCGTGTCCGGCAAGCCTTGGAGGCTCTCGACCGTGGCCTGCTCATGCGCAAGCTCGATACGGATCGACCTCCGCTGGCGGTCCACTGGCGTCCGAGCGGCAAGAGGTACACGCGCCAGCTGGCCGCCGGCAAGACCGAGTTGGTCTTGACCGGCGACAAACAATCGGCCCAGAGCGCCGAGCAATGGGCGATGCTCTTCCAGTCCAAGCCGGCCGAGGTCGTGCTCCGCGTTCGGGCTTCGGCCCAAGAGCTTGCCGGTCCGGCCAAGTCAGTCGGCATCCGCTGCCGCGTGGCCTGGGTTACGCCCAGCTTCAGCCACTATGAGCAACAGTTCTTTGAGTTGCCCACCGGAACGTACGACCATCGCGATTTCGAGTTCCGCCTCCAAGCCCCCGAGGCCCTGCGAGCCATCCAGTTGACCCCGACCCTGGCCAAGGGCGTGCGCGGCACGCTACGGATCGCCCGGCTATCGCTGGCCGACTCGTCCCGGGACGACTACGTCGCCGATCCCGAATTCCGCGACTGGTATGAACCCCTGTCGGCGTCGCTTCGCCCGATCGTCGACGATGGCTGCCAGGCGATCCGGGCCGCGCTGCTGAAGCTTGATCCGCCGGGCCCGTCACTACAGAATACGGTGCAAGAGACCCTTCGCCGCACGGGCGAACTGCGACAGCGTATTGTACAAGACCACGCGGAGCAAAGCTGCCGGCGCGTGCTGCGCGACTTGGAGACCATCGACCGACACATGAACGTCCTCAAGTCGTTGTGTCGCCCGTAGAACGTGAGGGAATCTACCCCGTTTCTCCCTCGTGAGAGTCGCATGAGTGTACTTTCGCCTTACCCGTTGTCATCATAAGAAAGACGCATGTCTCAGACCCCCCCTTCGGTAGAGGGCCGGGTGAGGGGAACTTTCAATCGCCGATGCCATGGCAATTCCCCTCGCCCTAGCCCTCCCGAAGTGAGAAGGGACTGGCTCGCCACGTTTTCGAGCAGCGGTCAACGAACCGTCCCGTGCACCGCGTCAACCAAAAGGGCCTGCCCATGACCTCCCCGAATCAGCCCAACGCCCGCGAGTCGAGTTGCACGTCCTCTTGCAACTGTGGCTCGATGTCCCGCCGCGAGTTCATCAAGATCACCGGCATGGCGACCACGACGCTTTCCGCCTGCGCCGGACTGCCGGCGATGGCCGGGCCGTTTGAGCCGGCCGACACGGCGGACCACTTCGTGCCGGTTGACAAGAAGCTCAAGCCCGAATGGCTCAAGCTCTTGTTCGACAAGGGCCAGCGCACGTTTTACCGCGGCACCGATCTGCTCACGATCGGCATGCCCATCGGCGGGATCGGCGCCGGTCAGCTCTATCTGGCCGGCGACGGTCGCCTGGTCCATTGGGATATCTTCAACCATCACAACTTCAGCGGTTACGGGAACACGAACTACGACCTGAACCGCCGGCCGGAAACGCCGCTGCGTCAAGGCTTCGCCCTTCGCGTGCAAACGGCCGACAAGACCCTCGTCCGACCGCTGGATATCGAAGGCTTCCCGGGCGTGCGGTTCTGCGGGGAATACCCACTGGCCACGGTCGAGTACCAGGATCCTGCTTTTCCGGTGGCCGTCACGCTCGAAGCCTTCTCGCCCTTCATCCCGCTCCGCGCGGCCGATTCCTCGCTGCCGGCGACTGTGATGGAGTTTACCCTGAAGAACACATCCAGCCAGCCGGTCGAGGCGATGCTTGCCGGCTGGCTGGAGAACGGCGTCTGCTGCAAGAGCGCCGAGGCCATGTACGGCGTCCGGCGCAATCAGGTGGTCGCTGAGGACGGTTGGACCATGGTCCTCGGCACCGCCCGGCCCACCCCGCCGCCTGCGGACGTGCGTCCCCCGATCGTCCTGGCCGATTTCGAAGGCAACAACTACGGCGACTGGACCGTTTCGGGCGAGGCCTTTGGACTGGGACCGGCCGAAGGGACGCTCCGTGGCCAGCAGCCGGTGAGTGGCTACGCGGGCAAGCGGCTGGTCAACACCTTCCTCAACGGCGACAAGCCCCACGGCCAGCTCACCTCGCCGGTGTTCAAGATCCAACGGTCGTTTATCAGCTTCCTGATCGGCGGAGGCAATCACAAGGCCAAGACGTGCATCAATCTGCTCGTCGGCGACAAGGTCGTGCGCACGGCCGAGGGGAAGAACAACGAGCGGCTCGGATGGCACAACTGGAATGTCCGCGATCTGGCCGGCACGGAAGCCCGGATCGAGATCGACGACGAGGAGTCGGCCGGGTGGGGGCACATCAATGTCGACCAGATCGAGATGAGCGACAAGCCCCGGCCGGCCCCCCGCGGCAAGCTCGATGAGCAGCCCGACTTCGGCACCATGGGCCTCGCGTTGCTCGATCCCGGCCCGGTCCTGACGAGCGTGTCGATCCCCGACGCTCAGCCGGTCGAGGTCGTGTTTGGCAGCGAAGGCCTGGCGGCCGCGACGGGCGGCGAGAAGCCGTTCGGCCAGGTGCTCTGCGGCGCGGTGGGCAAAACGCTGCGACTGGCCGCCGGCCAGGAGGCACGGTTGCGGTTCCTGGTCGCCTGGTGTTTCCCCAACCGGCCAGAGCATGGCAACTTCTACGCGACCCGCTTTCAGACCGCGACGGCGGTGGTCGATTACGTGGCCAAGAACTTCGCGCGGCTGTCAGGCCAGACGCGTCTCTGGCATGCCACGTGGTACGACTCGACGCTTCCCCACTGGCTTCTCGACCGGCTCTTTTCCACGGTCTCGACGCTTGCCACGGGGACCTGCCAGTGGTGGGCCAACGGCCGGTTCTGGGCCTGGGAAGGCGTGGGCTGCTGCCACGGCACGTGTGCCCACGTGTGGAACTACGAGCATGCCATGGCCCGTTTGTTCCCGGAGCTGGAACGCTCGGTCCGCGTGATGCAGGACTACGGCGCGGGCTTTGTCGAAGAGACCGGGATGGTCCGCTTCCGCGGGGAGAACTGGCAGCTATGGGCCGGCGACTCCCAGCCCGGCACCGTGCTCAAGGCCTACCGCGAGCACCAGATCGCGGCCAACGACGAGTTCCTCAAGCAGCTCTGGCCCAAGATCCGCAAGTCGATGGAGTTCATGATCCGCGAGGACGCCAACGCCGACGGTCTGGTCGAAGGCAAACAGCACAACACCTACGACATCGACTTCTACGGCCCGAACACGATGGTCGGCTCTTTGTATCTGGCCGCCCTGCGTGCCGCCGAAGAGATGGCCAAGGAGGTTGGCGATCTGGACTTCGCCGCCCAGTGCCGCAAGATTTTTGAGACCGGCCGGGCGCTGACCGTTAAGGAGCTGTTTGGCGGCGAGTACTTTATCCAGAAGGTCGACCTCAAACAGCATCCCAAGCACCAGTACGCTGACGGCTGCCTGGCGGATCAACTCTTCGGCCAGGGCTGGGCCCATCAGGTCGCCCTGGGCTACGTCTACCCGGAAGCCACGGTCCGCTCCGCGCTCAAGGCGATTTGGGGTTACAACTGGGCTCCGGACGTCGGGCCACAGAACAAGGCCCATACGCCGCAACGCTGGTTCGCCCGGCCGGGCGAAGCGGGGCTGTTCACCTGCACTTGGCCCAAGGGCAAGCATCTCGGCCCGGACAGCGTTCTCTATCGCGACGAAGTCTGGACCGGCATCGAGTACCAGGTGGCCGGACACATGGTCTGGGAAGGGATGCTCACCGAGGCCCTGGCCATCTGCCGGGCGGTCCACGATCGCTACCATCCGTCGAAGCACAATCCGTGGAACGAGATCGAGTGCGGTGACCATTATGCCCGGGCGTTAGCCAGCCACGGGGTTTTCCTGGCCCTGTGCGGCTTCGAATACCACGGACCCAAGGGGCACCTGGCCTTCGCCCCACGCCTGACGCCCGACGATTTCCGCGGCGCTTTCACCGCGGCCGAAGGCTGGGGCACCTTGTCGCAGAAGCGCGACGGCAAGACGCAGACCAATCAACTCGCCGTGCGCTGGGGACGCCTGGCCCTGAAGACGCTCGCCGTCGAGCTGCCCGAGGGCGTAACGCTCCAACAGGCAACCGTCACGCTTGCTGGGCGTGCGATTGCGGCTGAATCAAAACAGTCGGGCCGTCGGGTCAGCGTCACGTTCCATGAGCCGGTCACTGTCCAAGAAAAGCAGTCGCTCGAAGTCGTCCTGACCGCGTAATTCAAAAGGAGAACTCCTATGTGCCGCATCCTTCGTGGAACCATCGCCGTTCTCGCCGTCGTCTGCTGTGCCCAGGCGACGTTTGCCCAAAAAACCTCCTACACCTACGCCGACCTGGTTGGGCGGCTGGTTGACCTGGAGCACCTCGCCGTGCTGCCGCAACAGGGCGAGACGTGTGCCCAATGGTCGAGTTGGGACCGGGCGAGCAAGTACGATCCGGCCACCGGCAAATACGTACGCTGGGACGCCAATGGCGACGGCCAGGGGATCATCCACCGGGAAGGCGACCAGGTCGTGATGGCCGAGATGGAAGGCCCGGGCTGTATCTGGCGCACGTGGTCGGCCCTGGCCCAAAAGGGACATGTGAAGATCTACCTCGACGGCAGCGACCAGCCGACGGTGGACCTGCCGTTCGAACACTATTTCGACGGCAAGCATGCCCCGTTCAACTATCCACTGCTCGCCTATCGCCTGGAAGACCTCGGCTGCCGCGGCCAGAACCTCTATGTGCCGATCTCCTATCAGAAGTCGTGCAAGATCGTCGCCGACAAGGGCTGGGGCAACTATTACCACTTCACCTACAGCACCTTCGCCAAAGGCACCCAAGTCCCCACGTTCTCTGCCGAACTGGCGGCGAAGAACGCCGACGCCCTGGCCAGAGTCGATGCGTTTTTCCGCCAGCAGCTTGGCACGGATCCCGCCGGCCAGCGTCCCGGGCAGGCGGTAGAACGCAAGACGGTGAGCGTGGCGCCCGGGCAGACCGTGCGGGTCGCGGAACTCGTGGGCCCCCGGGCGATCACGGCCCTTCGGGTCAAGATGACGCACAAAGACCGCCAGGAGCAGATCGCCGCCTTGCGCAAGCTGGTGCTGCAGATCACTTGGGATGGCTCCTCGAAGCCGGCCGTGTGGTGCCCCTTGGGCGACTTCTTCGGCACCGCGCCGGGCGAGAACCTCTACAAGTCGTTGACCACGGGCATGACCGCCGACGGCTACTACGCCCTATGGTACATGCCGTTTGCCAAGAGCGCCGTCGTGGAACTCAAGAGCGACGACCAGGCCGCCCGCCAGGTCGAATTCGAACTGACCCACGCCCCGCTCACCCGGCCCATCGAGAGCCTCGGCTACTTCCACGCCAAGTGGCACCGCGACACGGCCAAGCTCTCTTCCGACCGTTGGCCCGACTGGCTCATGCTCCAGACCGAAGGCCGTGGGCGGTTTTGCGGGGTGATGCTCCACGTGTGGAACCCTCGCGGCGGCTGGTGGGGCGAGGGGGACGAAAAGTTCTTCGTCGACGGCGAAAAGCTCCCCTCCACCTTCGGCACCGGCTCGGAAGACTATTTTGGCTATGCCTGGTGCCATCCGGCCCTGTTCCAACGGGCTTATCACTGCCAGACCATGACCCAGAACAACCAGGGCCATCAGTCCCTGCTGCGCTGGCACATCACCGACAACGTGCCGTTCCAAGAATCGTTTGAGGCGTGCATTGAAAAGTACTTCAAAACCGAGGAGCGAGGCACGCTCTACGCTTGCCTGCCCATCTGGTATCTAGCCCCTGGCGGCACGGATCCCTACGAGCCCCTCGACGTCGACCAGCGCCACGGCTACTGGGTGAACTCGCCCCTGATGTCCGGCGGTTTCAAGATCCTCAATGAGCCGAAGGGGAACGTTCAGACTCAGGACCTGACCCACTTCAAGGGGGCCTGGAAAGACAACGACCACCTCTGGTGGACCAACGCCAAGCCGGGCGACAAGCTCGAACTGGCCGTGCCGGTGAAGACGGCCGGCACCTATCACCTCCATGCCGTGATGACCAAGGCCCGCGATTACGGGATTGTCCAACTCTCGCTCGACGGCCAGAAGCTCGGCTCACCGATCGACCTCTACAACCCCTCGGTGATCCCCACCGAACCCGTCTCCCTTGGCCCTCACGCCCTCACGGCCGGCGAGCACAAACTGACGGTCGAGATCGTCGGCGCCAACGCCAAGGCGGTCCCCGCCTACATGTTCGGCCTGGACCAGTTGCTCCTGGAGCCGGCGAAGTAGACAACAGAACCCAGAGCCGAGCCGTGTCGGCCGGATTTCTCCCGCGGCACGCCCCGGCTCTGACGGACCTCTCAAACCTTGCGTGATTCAATCGAAAAGGCCGCTTTCTCGATGTGTGGTCACGATGTCCCCAACTCGTTCGCGGATGTTGGCTCGCTTTGGGGTGTCGAGCTTAGCTGGACACAGCTTGAGAGATGGCCCCCGACCTACCTGCTTCACACGGCTGCCGACCGAGTGCCGGTGATGTGGGTCAAAACGAATGGCCGAACCGGGTTTTCTCCCGCGCAGATACGTTGCCAGGCCTTTCAAGGAACCATCCGAACGGAATGGCCGGACGGCAAGCCGTCGTTCTTCGGCTTGGCGTTCTATGGATTCCTGGCGTCTTTTGGCCTTCCCTATCCCTATCGGGAATACGAGACGCTGCGTAGCGACAACGACAATGGGATTCTTGCGGTTTGCAGCGTGTCGTACGCCTCTTCCTTTCAGGATTGGCGTGCGAAAGTGGTCGTTCACGACAATGCCTATCAGATGCGACACGAACACCTGCCGCCGCGCAAGGGAGTCTTCTACAATGGCGACAAGCTCAGCGTCTCGGATGAAGACGGGGAGGTCATTGCGACCATCGTGGATTACACGCGCCCTGAACGCGGCAGGATCGTCGTGACCCGCGCAGCACCGGGAATCGAGGCCGTTCTTGCGTTCGCGTTTCTGGAAGCACGCGAACTGGAGACAGACGACTCCGACTAGTAAGCGACTGTCCGGAAAGGCTCCCCTCGCCCGC
>JBDKTH010000667.1:0-2186 GCA_039680305.1 Thermoguttaceae bacterium
GGACAGATTCGGGGTGCCGGTCGGGGTGTTGGCCGCCTTGACCAGGGCGTCCCAGGCCGCGCCGCTGGTCGGGATGCTCATCAGCTCCTCGTGGGAGATCCAAATCCCCTGCGATTTCGCCGTGGGGGTGGCGGTCGTTGTGGCGGCGGCCAGGGTGGCCGGGACGTCGCTGGCCGCGAGCGTGACATTGTCTGACGAACTGGACTCGATGATCGGGGCGGACTGCTGGGCCACATCGTCGTGCACCGTACTCATCAGCGATTCGAGCGTCGGCACACCGCTCATCATCTCTCGAAGCTCGAGTTCTTCCGAGCAGAGACGGCGATGGGAAGGCCGGTTGCGCTCGCCGGAACGGCGGGCTTTGCGGGAGCGGCCTGGCCGTTGGGAGGTGCGATCAAGGTCACGAGCGAGTCGTCGGAGATACTCCAACATCGTCAAGTCCTTTCAACTAGGAGTATGGGTTGACCCGAAGGTCATAGCCGTACGGGCGGCTGGAGTCCATTCCGTGCAAGCAGCGGAGGGTGAACGCCCTATGGGTGGCAGGGACGAGCAATATCAAGGGAGGATCGAAGGGGAATTGGTATAAACGGTCTTGGGGATCGCTGTCAAGTGAACTATCGCGAGGCCGCGTTCACGCCCGGACAAGAGAGGACTTTCTGGTTCCATGAGGGAAAAGTTTACGGCCCGGTCGGGTGATCTCGCCGTGTCCAGTGGGCTTCGGACAGAGTGGTGTGTGCCGAAACTGATCGCTGCCTCAGCGAGATCTGCAGACCTGCTGAGCTATCTGTGAAGCCCTCGGCGGCATCCAACCTTCACGACGTCTTCGCCCAGGAAATCGTACGATTCTATACTCATGGGGGACACATGGAGGCTAAGCTGCCAACTCCCAGAGGTATACGTCTGGCTCGGGCTGCAGCCGGTTCCGTGGTACGTCGCCGGTGGCGATCGATACGGATTGTTAACGCGATGAGTGCTGAATGAATGGATGCCAAAAGATGAGGGTGGCACCGCAGATTGCGCCGCTAGCCCCTAGGCAGCGTTCGGGCGAGACCTAGGACGAACCTACAAGAGGCGAAAAGGATTCCTCCGATTCCCTCGCGATTGATGCGAGAAACAATAGAGATACCTTTTCCGACCCGGGGATCATCTCTGCTTGGAAGAGGCACCACTTACTTCTTGGATCGGATGATACGGGTGGCAACACGACGGTTCTGCGACGGGATGGCTTGGTAGTCGGGAATCGTCGGCCGATCCTCGTGGCATCTTATTGCGGAACGATTCTGACCGGCTCAAGAGCAGGCGTATGGAAACACGGATGCCGATCCTTCACAGGGAGCCGAGTATTCTTCCGAAGGATCTGTTCGAGACGCAAGCGAGGTCCGGCCGGCGACCGAGAGTCGCGAACCGCGGCCGCAAGCCCCACGGCGCGACCGAGCCGCCCAGGGTGGCTTGCGGGCTGTCGCACGTCCACTCTCGCCGCGAGATTCGTCTGTTTCGGCATACGTACGAACTGGCCAAGCGGATGCTGGATGTCTCGATCTGTCTTGGGGTCCTGATCCTGACGCTGCCGGTGATGGGGCTCTGCTCGCTGTTGATCTGGCTGGACGACCCCGGGCCAATCCTTTTCCGGCAGTGGCGCACCGGGCTGGCGGGGCGACGGTTCCGGATCTACAAGTTCCGGACGATGAAGACGAATGCGGAGGAGCTGAAGGCCAAATACGCCCATCTCAACGAGTCGAAATGGCCCGACTTCAAGATGGCCAACGATCCGCGGGTGACGCGGATCGGCTACTGGTTGCGCAAGGCCAGCCTCGACGAGTTGCCGCAGTTGTTCAACGTCCTGAAGGGCGACATGAGCCTCGTCGGGCCGCGGCCCACGTCCTTCGCTGTGACGACCTACGCCCTATGGTACACCGAGCGGCTGGAGGTGCTCCCGGGGATTACCGGGCTGGCCCAGGTCAACGGGCGTGCGGACCTCGATTTCGACCAGCGCCGTCGCTTGGACATTGCCTACATCGAACGCCGCAGCTTCTGGCTGGATCTCGGCATCCTCAGCCGGACAATCCTGATCGTGTTCAAACAACGCGGCGCGTATTAACGACGGTGGAGCCGCCGGCCGGCGGGGGGGCCAGACTCGAACGCCATGCGAGGAGGAGCGGTGAAACGACTTCGCTTGTGGTGTGTGC
>JBDKTH010000984.1:0-4006 GCA_039680305.1 Thermoguttaceae bacterium
GGTCCGTGCTCGTGCTGTTTGTGCTCCTGAGCGCAGGGCACTTATCCTTTGGGCTGCTGTCGCTTAGAATACGGGATAGCCAATCATCGGTGGGGCGTTCTCGTGGACACTATGGCGGCCAAAGATCCATTGAACGCACGAATCACGATACCGGCTAACAGGACGATTTCCTATGGGCTACGAGTTGCATATCACTCGCGCCGAGCACTGGTCCGACAACGAGCAGCATCCGATTACGGCCGAAGAATGGCTTGCTGTCGTCACCAGCGACCCGGAATTGCATATTGACACCCAGAACGGGCCGTACTTCGCAGTCTGGTCCGGCCCGTGCAGCTATCCAGACGGCGGGTGGTTCGAGTGGTTTGATGGCAACATCTCGACAAAGCATCCCGACCGAGCCATTCTGGGCAAGATGCTTCAGATAGCAGCTCGCCTTGGGGCGCATGTGCAGGGTGACGACGGCGAAATGTACGCGGCCCCCGAGGACCTGCCAAGCGAAGAACAACTGCACGAAGCACCACAACGTCCCTGGTGGAAGTTCTGGTAGTGTTTCCAGAAATCTACTTGCGTCCAACAACACGTGCGTGCTAAACCTTGCTTCGCGGGAACGACTACGCCGTCAAGCCTGCCTTCCGCTGGGCGGGATCATCAGGTCGCGAATGAGTCAACGGTTATGCTGCTTTACCACGCTGAGAACATCGAGTTAGCCGCCGACACGGACTACGGCCAGGGCTGGGTTACCTTTCGGTGGCCAGACCGGCTCTATGGCTGGGAATGTCTCACGATTGACCTCGATGGTCATTGCTCAAGACGAATGCCCATTCATTCCGGGGATGGCCTGCCCGGATTTGTTGTGGTGCAACGCGATCGCATTAGGCTGCGATTCGATCCCCTCTTGGCTGCCAAGTTGGAGCTGGAACAAGATGTCGAAATAGCTTTCGACGTCCCCGATGACGATTTCCGTGAGCTATGCAAAGTGATCAGCTACCTCAACGGTGAGTAAAGCGTTTGGGGCATATCCTTCGGGAGAGCCGACTGGAGATGAACGATGGAAACCGACCGCGAAGCGAGAGAACACGGCAATCGGCGACCCGGCGCATCGTGGTATTTCGGGCTCGCCGTCTACCTGGCTCTTGCCGTGGCGGCGGTGCTCACGCCGCACGTGGTCGCCGCCCTGTGGGGCGTCTATTGGGCCGCGACGGTGGCGACGGTGGTCTTCGGCATGTGGGTATCGACCATGCCCTGCACGTGCATGTCGGGCGGGCTCCTCTGCTCGCTCGTTGCGATGGTCATCTTCGTTAACGCCGTGGTCCTTCTCCTCGCGTCCCTTGGGAAGGCCTTGCTTTCGCTGGTCGTATCGTCGTGACAGGCCAGAGGGCTCTTATCCTTCAACCCGTTGTCGATTAGAATGAGGGACAAGACTCGCCATCGGTGAGACACTTTTGTGGACACCATGGCGAAACGAGAATCGTCAAACCACTCGCCGGGGGCTATGATGAAATCGAAGAAGACGATGAGGGTACTCGCCGTGGCTGCGATCGGCGCGATTCTTGGCATGGTCTTCGCGGTGTCAGGGTCGGTATCGCCTGAGCCGAGCGATCACGCCCTGGATCCGACCGGAGGGCTGATCCCGCTGGTGCTGCTGCCGTTCTGCCTTCCCTTGTACCTCCTGCACGGGCTCTTGGTGTCTCCCATTCTATGGTGGGCACTGCCTTACACTCGCTTTGGGCGATTGGGGGAGTGGCTGGAAATGCTTGTTACCTATCCGATTCTTCAGGCAGCGGGATACGGCGCCCTCGCGTGGCTTGGTATTACGCTCCTGGAGCGTCTTGGCAATCGCAAAGAGACCGTCCAGCGGATTGGCGAACACGAGCAGACTGGCTAAGCCTCGAGCGAGGGACTAGGTTCCTAGCAGAAACCGAGGCTTCGAGATGCTCGACTTCCGCCAAGTGGCATGTGTGTTTATGGTAGGCGGCCTCGTGGCGTCCGTGTTTTCGGCGTATTGGACAAGGACTGAGGAGAACGGCGAGAGACTGTCGTTCGACGTCGCCGCGTTTGAGCCTCTCACCGAGGCACACGCTCGGCTCATCCAGCGATTGCACGACGACGCACAGACCGAATTGCTCCGCAAGCTGGGCGTGGAGACGGGCAAGGATGGGCGATGGGTGAAGCGATTGGGCGAGAAGACGACGGTCTTCTACGCCCGCTACAAGACGAAAACCGGCGACTCGCGAGTCGCATTGGTCTACGATGCGGCTCTGCATAGGTGGCCGGGAACGCAGCCCCAGACGATCGTCCTCGCCGATGATCAGTACCGGCTCATCGCCTGGAAAGAAGTCGGCGTAATGCACGCAGCGGACGTATCGGCCAAAGCGAGGTTGTTCAACCCAGTATCCTTCGGCCCGGGCGGTGACGACGGGACCGCGTCAGACCATCGCCTGATACGATTTCGATGATCAGCCTACCAAGAACTACCGGACGCACTATACAAATGGAAAGATCTCTCGTTGGCTTGCTCGTCTTGGTAACTCTCGCATTGATTGGCTGCGGAAGTACAAGGGTCGAATCCGACGCTGCTTCGGGGCTCGTGGATGACGGCATGCCGTTTGGCAAGATCACGGATAGCGATCTTGACCAGCTCAGGCAGTTCGCCAAAAAGGAAGGAGTGGATTTCGTCGCAGAACTCGACAAAGCCTATGCAAAGGACACGAACGCGCTGGCAAAAGTCTTCCGATTCTCGCTGGCGATGAAGAGCCTCGACCAGAACGCCCGCACCTACGGTCAGGTGATCTACAGCAGTTTCTTGAATCTGGGAGAGACGATGGGCACGGAGCGATACTCCGAAGTTGTCGTTGCCCAAGAACCAGACGTGCAGCAACGCATCAGGGACTTTCTCTATTTCCCAGTGACCTGCGTACCACGCGAGGTCCGGGCCCAGGTTGATAAGAGAGTTCGAGAGGAACATCCAAAGCTGTTCCCGGAGGATTACCAATTCGGGCACGGCAATCCACTGTTCGAAAGGTAGGTCTGTTCAGCCAGATGCGGCGATCCGGAAGCCAATCTGTACCATGGCCACACTGGTACGATGCCAGCGCGGCTCTTTTCTGGTTCCAGTGTTCTGGCGAATGAGATCGTGAGGTAGCCAGCTATGCCTGCCAACACAGACTCCGGTCGCCGCCTCTGGCCCCGGCATCCGCGTCTGCTGCATCTTCTCGTCGCGTTCGGCGTGGCGTTCCCGCGCGCTATCGTGGTCGCTTCTCTCGGTAAGCCTGGAGCGTCGGAAGGAACCAGCATGGTGCTGGATTGCGTGGTTTACTTCGTGATCGGGATTGTCGTCGGTGCAATCTGGTGCGAGTCCCTCGAAGGTGCACTCACGGGTTGGCTCGGATACTCGACAGGACAATTCGCAGGAAGCGTGGTTTTTGGGGCGTGGAATTGGTTCATCGTCTATGCTCTTGTTTCGGCAATCATGGCCCTGGCGCCTGCGACGGGCGAGCTTGTCGGAGGGGCAGGCCGAAGGGTTCTCCGACGAAGGACGAAGTAAGGGTTGTGCCGTCGGGAGCTAACACATTGTTTCAAGACTCCCACTCCTTTGGGAGAGCCGACTGGAGATGGACGATGGAAACCGACCGCGAAGCGAGAGAACACGGCAATTGGCGACCCGGCGCATCGTGGTATTTCGGGCTCGCCCCCTACCTGATTCTTGCCGTGGCGGCGGTGCTCACGCCGCACGTTGTCGCCGCCGTGTGGGGCGTCTATTGGGCCGCGACGGTGGCGGCGGTGGTCTTCGGCGTGTGGGTATCCGCCATGCCCTGCACGTGTATGTCGGGCGGGCTCCTCTGCTCGTTCGTCGCGATGGTCAAGTACCACGATCTCCCTAACTTCCTGCCCGAGGACGTCACCGAACTCGATGCCGCCGCGGCCATGTCCTTGGCCGAGCAACGCGGCATGCAAGCGATCCTGCGATCCCACTTCGCCTATGCCAAACTGGCCCTGTAATCCGTTG
>JBDKTH010000280.1:0-8437 GCA_039680305.1 Thermoguttaceae bacterium
ATGAATCCTCGGGACTACCTGGCGTTCGAACTGTTGACTCTCGGCCAATTGCCCGGCGCCGAAGTGGCCAAGATCACCGGGCTTACGCGAAACGCTGCCTACAAAGCCCGCAAAAGGGCGCTCGATCGGCTCAGCGAACTCGGCCAATCGTATCGCGACGCCGGCCAACTGGACGATCGCGTCCGTCAGGCCCTGCGATCGTTGCCCAGTGCAGCCGTCCAGCGGTCTCTCACAACGCGTATCGAACAGACCATGCGTTCGAGAGAGGAGCACTCGCACCATGCCTGATCCTATTGCGTCACCAACGCCGAGCGATAGCCCGCCAAAACCCGAGATCCCCGACTTCGACCTGCTTCGTCCGATCGGCCAGGGCGGATTTGGTCAAGTGTGGCTTGCCCAGAATCGAACGACCGGCCATCTTCGCGCCGTGAAGCTGATCCCCTTGCGTCGCTCAGGCACCCTCGACGCCGCAGGCCGCGAGATTGTGTCGCTCACGCGTCTGGAAGCCAACCTCCGTCCGCACCCGAACCTCGCGAACATCCATCACGTCGGCAAGACGAGCGAGCATCTGTTTTACGTGATGGACCCCGCCGACGACCTCACGGGCGTTCCGGCGTCGTCCGCTCCTGGCTACCAGCCCGCGACCCTCGAAAGCCGACTGGCCAACGGGCCGCTTTCGCCGGCTGAGTGCGAGCGGTACGGCCACCAGCTTCTCATGGGTCTTTCCTCGCTTCACGAGGCGGGCATGGTGCATCGCGACGTGAAGCCGGCGAATTGCCTCTTCGTCGTGGGTGTGCTGCAACTGGCCGATTTCGGCCTGGTGACCGAGGCCAGCCCGCTGGTCTCGCGCGTGGGCACTCAGAAGTACATGCCTCCCGACGGGCGCATGGACGCTCACGCGGATGTGTACGCTGCGGGCCTGGTCCTCTACGAGATGGTCACCGGCCTGCCGGCCGAGAGCTTTCCCCGCCTCGGCGACAGGGCAGAGGTGGTGGCGAAAACGCCCCTCCTCTGCAGTCTGATTCGCATCGCGCTCGCGGCCTGCCAACCGGATCCCCAGCAGCGGTTCCAAGATGCGAGGCAAATGCTCGCCGAACTGGCGGCCGGTCAACAAGCGATCGTCATCGGTCAGGCACGGTCACGGCGGCAGTTTATCGCGACGGCGGCAGCATCGGTCCTGGTGCCCCTTCTCGGCGCACTGACCTGGTGGGTGACGCGTCCGCCGCTGGTCCACATCAATTTCGCCACCTACCCCTTCGAGGCGACCATCCTTCTGGACGGTGTTCCTCTGCGGGACGCGGACGGCAAGCCCTATACCACGCCTTGCACGGTCGACGCGATTCCCGCCGGGGTGCATCACGTTGTCTTCCAACGCGAAGGGCGGGGCGATCTGGACCTGGGGCCGATCGATTTCGCCAGCACGCGTCAGATCGTGGGGCGCTGGCCTGGCGAGCCGTAGAGGCTCCGGCTACCCCGGGAGCATCTGACGAGACGCGAGGAACTGGGCCACGGTGGTGAGAAGCCGGGTCCGGTCAATCGGTTTGCTGAGATAGGCGTCGCATCCGGCTTCCAGGCATCGCTGCTGGTCTTCCTTCATCGCGTGTGCTGTCAGGGCGATGATCGGCCCCTCATACCCTGCTTGCCGGATCCGTTGCGTGGCCTCGTACCCATCCATGACCGGCATCTGGATGTCCATGAGAACCACGTCGAACGGGCCGGCCGCTTGCCCGCCCTCGGAGCAGCCGAGCAGCTTTTCCACGGCCACCTGCCCATTCTCCGCCAGCACGACCTCGGCTCCGGCCTTCCGTAGAAGGAAGGCGATCAGCCGCTGGTTGTCCGGTCCGTCTTCGGCCAAAAGCAGGCGCCCGTTGAGTTTGACGTCGGGGGACTGGCAGGGCTTGTTCGCCGAAGCCGCTTTTGCCGAGGTTTCCGCGGGGTCTTGGATCATCCGTATGCCGTCCAAGGGTCCCGTGGCCACCGTCACCCGGAACGTGCTGCCTTTTCCAAAGGTGCTCTCGACCGAAAGACTCCCGCCGAGCATCTCCGCCAGGCGTTTGCTGATGGCCAATCCCAGCCCGGTGCCGCCGAATTGACGGTGCGTCGAGGCATCGCCCTGCGTGAAGGGCTGGAAGATCCTCGCGATCTGTTCTTCCGTCATCCCGATGCCCGTATCCGTCACGTCGAACTGCAGTTTGGGACAACCCTCCTCCTCCAGGAACGCCACCACCACACGTACCTGTCCTATCTCGGTGAACTTGACGGCATTTCCGATCAGGTTGATGAGGATCTGACGCAGGCGAATGGGATCGGTATGGATGACTTCGGGGATTGCTCCCCGGTATTCCACGTCGAGCGAGAGGTTCTTGGCCGCCACGCGCACCTGGATGAGCGAGCCCACCTCGGCGAGGATCGCCACCGGCGAGCAGGCCGTGGAGTCGATCACCAATTTGCCGGCCTCGATCTTCGAGAGGTCGAGGATGTCGTTGATGAGACTGAGGAGATACTCACCGTTCCGCTTGATCGTCCGGGCCGCCTCCGTGTTCTCGGAATTCTGGAGGCTTCCCAAGAGCACCTCGGCAAACCCCAGGATCGCCGTCATCGGCGTGCGGATCTCGTGGCTCATGTTGGCCAGGAAGGCACTCTTGGCCCTGGTAGCCGCCTCTGCGGCGGCATTGAACTCCTCCAGGGCTTTGTTCGAGGACTCCAGGACAACGGTGTAGTTCTGCAAGGTCTGTTCGGCCAGTTTGCGATCCGTGATGTCCCGACCGATGCCGCGGACCGCAACCACCTCTCCCGTTTCATCCCGATGGACATTGATCGCCCAGAGCATATGGTGGACCTGCCCGGAACGATGGATGAGTCGGTTTTCGAACGCCATATGTGCACGGGGATCCCGGACCCAATCGCAGAATTGGCGTTCGGTCTCAGCCCGGTCGTCGGGATGGACGAAGGAAAAGGCGGGCTGTCCCAGGCATTCGGACGGCGGAATTCCGAGCACCTTCTCGGCCATGTGGTTCACATAGGTGTATCTCCCCTGGGGCTCCACCTCCACCACGAAATCGTCGGTCTCCTCCACCAGTTCGCGATACCGCTCTTCGCTGGCGTGGAGCGCCGTTTCCGCCCGCCTGCGATCGCTGATGTCTCGTACTACGGCCAACAGACGAGGCTCTCCCCAGAGGCAAAACTCCCTCCCCCGTACCTCGACGTGGAACGCAGAACCATCCCGGCGGAGGACTAATCCCTCATGTTCGAACGGCTCACCTGCGATGACCCGTTGTCGAAAGCCCTCAAAGGCGTCCAGACTGTCGGGATGAATAAGTCGTTTTCCGGAAAGCCCGAGCAGTTCCTGCCGGGTATAGCCAAACGCCGCACAGGCCGCTCGATTGGCCTCGACGATCGTCCCGTCAAAGTTGAGGATCAGCAGCCCCTCCGTCCCCGCATCGAAGATCTGGCGATACTGTTCCTCGCTCCTGTGAAGCGACCTTTCGGCATGCCTCCGCGCCGTGATGTCGCGAGTGATGGCGGCTCCGCCGATGATCCGCTCCTCGCGATCCCGGATCGGGGAGAGCGTCAGCGAGACATCCACCAGAGTGCCGTCCTTGGGACGGCGTACCGTATCAAATTGCACGACGCAATCGCCGTGTGCGATCCTGGCGAGGAGCATGGGGACTTCATCGGGCCGGTCGGGCGGCAGCAACATCGCGATTGGTTTCCCAATCGCCTCGGCGGCCTGGTATCCGTACAGCCGTTCGGCCCCGGCATTCCAGAACGTGATGAGGCCGTCCAGGGTCATGCCGATGATCGCCTCCTGCGACGAGTGGACGATGGCCGCCAGATGCGAGAAACGCCCCTCGATCTGTTGTGCCTGCTCAATGGCGGCCACACGCTCAGCCTCGGCGTCCCGGCAGCGGCGTTCCAGTTCCGTCACCCGCGTCTGAAGGGCTCGGACTTGAGCCGGCGACAGGAATGGCACACCACGATCCATGGGTTCGGTTTCTCCGGGCAAAGCAGTCGAGATTCAGAACCGGTTCCAAGCCGACCAACCGCCTGTGGGATCCGGTTTCGAAAACAGGTTCTTCACAAATCCTCAGGCGGCAGACGACCTTGCTGCGGCCAAAGACAAGACATAGGTCTTATAGCATGCACGTGGTCGAGAGGCAGCCAACCTCGACGGGAAGGGCGCCAACCAGCCCCTCAGCAGAAGCTGCACACCACCAGATAGATGGACCAGCCCGGCAAAGCAATGCCAAGGGCCCCTTGCGGGTTACCGGCCTACAAGAAAACACGACACCCCTCCGTCGCAATCCGCCACGGAGGGGTATTGTTGTGTCTAGGCATCTTCACGGCCTTGTCCTCCTCCGAACACAGAGGACTTCGTGCCGGACATGGCCGACTGTGAATGAATGGCCGTAAGTCGCTGCCACCTTAAGTATCCCCGACAGGATTCGAACCTGTAACCTTTGGCTCCGGAGGCCAACGCTCTATCCAGTTGAGCTACGGGGACTCGTTTTGTAACCTCTTGTTGGAGCAAGAGTTAAAGCACGTCAACACCGGCCTGCCGTCCTCCGTGCCATCAAAAGGTTGCGTTAGTTATAGCGAATTCCCCAAACAACGCCTAGTCCCCCGAGAGGACGACGATGTGGGGAAAGCCGACCGCCGGCGAGCTCGAACCCAGCCTGACCAACTCCGTCTAAGATGCCCGACCTCTTTGGATCGAGGGAAGAACCGCCGCTGGAAGGAGAGCGCCACGTTCACCAGTCCGATCAGCACGGGGGCTTCGACCGGCCGACCGATGACCGCCGCAGAGGCAGTCCCGGTCTTCCAGTTCATGAAGAAGCTGAGGCCCTTGGTCTTCTGGAACGAAACGGATGGGCGTTGGTCACGACATCTGAGCCGAGTGATGACTCCGATTACTTGCCGCTAGCCAAAAGTGGTGTAGAGTTGTCCTGTTGGCCTGTGGGTACGAAGGCCAGTTCTTCCTTTGGTAGGAGGCCACGGTTATGACGAGATGTCTTCTCTTGCTGGTGGTATCGACGTTTGTTGCGGTCAACACGGGCTGTCAGTGCTGCAACTGGTTCAGATCCCCTACCGCATCCGTGATGCCCGCCGCCGCGTGCGGCGTCCCTGCGACCACAGCGGCCATGCCTGTTGTCCCGGTCGCACCTCCGCCCGCCGCAGTTCCTGCCCCTTGCGCTGCCGGCTACGCCCCGCCCGTCACCCCTCAGCCAATGCTACAGGCACCTCAGGGTTATGCGCCCGCACCGGGCACCTGACAGAACGAGCGTGCCTTCGCGATCACTTCGGGTAGTCGCGCCACATCCAACGCATCGCGTCGGGGAAGATCTGCGTGCCGTGGTGGCTGCTGTGGACGCCCTCGCCGAAGACGAACTGGTGGTCGTAGCCTTTTTCGGCGAGCGCCTTGGCCATTGCCTTGTTCGCCTCGGGCCATGAGCCGTACTGGTTGACGATGTCGTTCGCGCCGTCCTGCTGGAAGATGCGGATCGGCTTCTTCGACGCGGCGAGGACGAGATCCGGGTATTGGTTGCCGCCACGGATGTTCGTGAAGCTGCCCACCGTGGTGAAGCATTTGCGGAACTGGTCCGGACGTTGCCAGCACACGGTGAACGCGCAGATGCCGCCGCTGCTGCTTCCGGCGATGCACCGTCCCTCGGGATCCTTGGTGAGGTTGTAGCGTTTGGCGACCTCGGGAAGGATTTCTTCGAGCAAGAACCGCGAGTAGGCGTCGCTGAGCGTGTCGTATTCCTTGCTGCGGTTGGCCCGCGGGGCGGGACGGCCATCGGGACGCTTGCGCGGCTTCTCGCCGGGCTTGAGCGGGAAATCGCCCGGCTGGATGAAGATGCCGATCGTCACCGGCATCTCCTTGCGGGCGATGAGGTTGTCGAAGACCGTCGGTGCCCGGTAGAGCACGCCGTCCTGACAGACGAAAACCGCGGCCGGCTTGGCCGGGTCGTATTGCGCAGGAACGTAGATGGTCACCTTCCGGGTTGTGCCAGGAAAGATCGTGCTGGTGTCCCAGGTGAACGTCTCCAGCCTTCCCTTCGGCACGCCGGGCTGCTCCTCGGAATCCGGCGTGAGCTTCTTGTACTGGTCGTCGGGGGACGGACCCTTGGAATCGGCAGCGAAACCGATCGTGGAGAAGGAGAGTAGAAACAGGGCGACCACGCATCTCATGGAGGTGACTCCTATCGAACGTCTCGACGACGAATGACCGAGGTTGACTGGCATCCCAGTCTACCAGACGCGACGCATCCCCGCACGCCCCAAAATGCCCTATCCGGTGGTTCAACTCTTGCCATCCGTCGCTGTGAGGTTTAGGCTCAAAGTCAAACGTGCGTTTCGCCACAAGTCTTCCCCGGGGACGCAAGAGCATGCAACGAGTGACGATGGACCGCAGGCCTGTCATCTTGATGCTCGCCCTATTGATGGGGCAACCGCCCCTGAACGCGGAGGAAGCGGCTTCGACCGGCCGTGCCGTCGCGCCTGCGGAGCGGGATATCAGCACCGTGCCCGCGGATCTGCAGACCCCGCCGATGATCGACGCCGAACCGGCCCCGGGCAAGCGAGTCCGGCAGGTCTTGCCGGAGTACCGCGGGACGGAGATCCACCACGCCCTCTACCTGCCCGAGAACTGGCAGCCAGGGCAACGCTTTCCGGTCATCGTGGAGTATGCCGGCAATGGTCCGTATCACAATGCGTATGGCGACCACTCCAGCGGCGAAGTCCAGGGGAGCAACCTCGGCTATGGCATCTCGGGCGGCAAGGATTTCATCTGGATCTGCATGCCGTACGTCAACGCCAAGCAGCGGCGGAATCAGCGCGAGTGGTGGGGCGATGTGCCGGCGACGCTCGACTACTGCCGCAAGACCGTGCGTTGGATCTGCGAGGATTTTGGCGGCGATCCGTCGGCGGTGATCCTGGCCGGCTTTTCGCGTGGGGCGATCGGCTGCGGCTATCTCGGCCTGCATGATGACGAGATTGCCGACCTCTGGCTGGCGTTTATCGCCTATAGCCATTACGACGGCGTTCGGCAGTGGGGCTACCCGGACTCGGACGCGGCGTCCGCCCAGGCGAGGCTCCAGCGCCTCCAGGGCCGGGCGTCGTTCATCTGCCAGGAAGGAAGCGTAGAGTCGACACGCACGTATCTCGCCGCTACCGGGATCCAGGCCCCATTCACCTTCCAGCTTGGCCCCTTCCGAAACCACAACGACGCTTGGGTGCTCCGCGACGTGCCGGAGCGGGCCACGCTACGGACCTGGCTTGCCGAAGTGCGGCGGACCAGACCGGGTACGCATGCGATCCGCGGGCGCGTCGCCGATCCCTCCGACCGCCCACTGGCCGGTGTACGGATCCAGAGCGGCTATACCCATTGGACCACGACCGCGGCCGATGGCCGCTTTGAACTGGCCAGTCTCGTCGATGGTCGACGCACGGTCACAGCCTCCAAACCAGGGCTGGCGTTTCAGCCCGTCGATCGGGAAGTGGAAGTCCAGGGAAAGGATCTTGGGGACATCGACTTCGCGGGCTCACCGCGGTAGAACACGATCACCGCACGGTCGTCTGCTCGACGAGTCGCCCTTTCTCCAGATGGAGGAGCCGATCGGCACGGGCGGCGGCACGCGGATCGTGGGTCACCAGGAGAATGGTCTTTTCGAGGCCCTGGCGGAGTTCGCCCAGGAGGTCGAGAATTTCTTCGGCCGCCTTGGCGTCGAGATCGCCGGTCGGCTCGTCGGCGACGATCAGGGTCGGATCGGTGACAATCGCCCGGGCGATACCCACACGCTGTTGCTGGCCGCCGGAGAGTTGGCCGGGACGGTGCCGCAGGCGGTCGGCCAGGCCAACCAGTTCCAAGGCGGTCATCACTTGCCGTTTGCGCTGGGCTGGCGAGAGCCCCAACAACAGGAGCGGCAGTTCCACATTCTCGTAGGCGTTAAGCACCGGCAGGAGATGATAGAACTGGAAGATGAACCCGATGTGGCGGGTGCGCCAGCGGGCCAGTTCTCCCTCCGACATCGCGGAGATCAACTGTCCGCCCACCCGGACCTCGCCCTCGCTGGGCGTATCGAGGCCGGCGATCAGGTTCAACAGGGTCGTCTTTCCCGAGCCACTAGGCCCCATCAGGCCAAGAAACTCCCGTTCGGGGACCTCGAGGGTCAAGTTGTTGAGCACGTCGACCCGTTCGCTCCCGCGACGGAAGTACTTGTGCACCCCGGAAACACTGACGATCGGTTTGTTCATCAAAAACCATGCCGGAATGGGGAAGGACTAAGGACTAAGGACTAAGGACTAAGGACTAAGGACCAAGGACCAAGGACCAAGGACCAAGGACCAAGGACCAAGGACCAAGGACCAAGGACCAAGGACCAAGGACCAAGGACCAAGGACCAAGGACCAAGGACCAAGGACCAAGGACCAAGGA
>JBDKTH010000191.1:0-1688 GCA_039680305.1 Thermoguttaceae bacterium
CACCGACGGCACGGCCTTCGGCGCCCTTCTCAAAAGCGGAACCGGCGTCCTGACCCTCGTGGGACCGAACACGCATAGCGGTGGGACCGTCGTCAGCAGTGGCACGCTCGTCGCCGGCGCCGTCGGCTCGCTCGGCACCGGTGCCGTGACCTTGGAAAACGGCGGAACCCTGACCCTCGCCGCCCCGCAGGGATCGCTTGCCAGTTTTGGCGGCAGCGGCACCGGCTGGACGCTTAACGGCGGAGCGACGGCGGCCGGCGACGTGCTTACGGTGACCACGGCCCTCGGCAGCCAGGCCCGCAGTGCCTTCTACAATCGCCGCGTCTCCACCGACCCGTTCACGATCAGCTTCACCTACAACGCCAGCCAGGGCGGCACCAATCCGGCCGATGGCCTGACGATGGTCTTCCAGAACGATGACCGCGAGACCAAGGCCATCGGCAACAGCGGCGGCGATATGGGCTACGCCGACTTGCAGGGCGGCGTCGGCATCCGGCCCAGCGCCGGGCTGGCCATTAATCTCTATCCCAGCGGATCCCTCGGCATTGGCAGCAGCCTCTTACAAGGAGGCAATCGGGTCGGCTACACCACGGCCACGGGCATCAACGTGTACGAAACCCCGGTCGACGTAAGGCTCGTTTACAACGGAAGTGCACTCACCGCAACGCTTACTCAGGGCGCCGCTACGTTCACGAAGACCTATGAGAACGTGAACCTCGCCGACCTGGTGGGCAAGGCCGCGTACCTCGGCTTCACCGGTGGCACCGGCGGGTGCGTCGCGCTACAAACGATCAGCAATTTCCACTACGACACCACCGTTCCCGTTGCCACGGCCTTTGACAACAACGTCCTGCTCAATGCGGGTGCCAATGCGAACGTCACTCTGCTGGCCGACGCCGCCACGCACGACTACCGCCTGGGCAATCTCGCGATCGGCTCCGGGGCCACGCTCAATCTGGCGACAGAAACCGGTTCTGCAACCAATCAGGCCTACAGCCTTGCTGTCGGCACGACGACCCTTGCCGGACCGGCGACGTTCAACGTGGCCAACAATGGCGCCGGCCAGGGCTCGCTCGTGCTCGGTTCGCTCCAGGATGGCGGTTCCGCACGGACGATCACCAAGACCGGGGCCGGCGCCCTGACCCTGGCGGCCTCGGCGGCCAGCCTGGTCCATGGCACCCAGGTTAACGTCGCCGCCGGAACGCTGAACTCCAACCACGCCACCGCCCTGGGGACGCTCGCCCAGGTCAACGTCGCCTCGGGGGCCACCTTGGCCGTCGGCGCCAGCCAGACGCTCGGCTCGCTGACCGGTCGCGGCACGGTCGCGCTCCATGGCAACACGTTGACCGTCGGCAGCACGAATAATCTCCCCTCGAGCTTCCTCGGCTCATTTGCCGACGGTTCCGCCCCCGGCGTCTT
This sequence comes from Thermoguttaceae bacterium, assembly GCA_039680305.1. Taxonomy (GTDB): domain Bacteria; phylum Planctomycetota; class Planctomycetia; order Pirellulales; family Thermoguttaceae; genus JBDKTH01. The sequence goes on from JBDKTH010000191.1 coordinate 1,420, forward strand.
GCGAAAGGCAGGAGCCGGCACCCTGACCGTGGCCGGATCCAGTACCCACAGCGGCCAGACGATCGTCAGTGCCGGAAAACTCCTCGTCGGATCGAGCGACGCTTTGGGCACCAGCCAGATCACCCTGGGCAACGGCACCACTCTCGCGCTGGCGGCCCCCGTGACCTCCATGGCCGGCTTTGGCAACGATGGCACGGCCTGGACCTTCAACGGTGGTTCCTCGGCCGCCGCCGATGTGCTCACCGTGACGACCAACGAGGGCAGCTTGG
>JBDKTH010000036.1:0-2288 GCA_039680305.1 Thermoguttaceae bacterium
TGCATCCGGCGGATGAACCCTACCGCAGCCCCGGAGAAGGACGGATCACTGCAGCGTCACGCGGCCGAGCCGGTAGCGTCGCTGGCCGTCGTCGTCGGCCAGCGGCAGCGCGATCGCCGGCGTTCCGTCGCGCTGGCCAACGGAGACGAACACGTCGTAGGTGCCCGGACGCGTGGCCGGCGCGACGTGCCCGACGCGAAACCGGGCGGTCCGGGTGACGCTGGGCGCTTGGCCGGCCTTGCCCGTGCCCAGGGTGCGCAGGTCGAGCCCGTCGTCGGCCAGCACGGAGACGATCCCGCCTTTCTCATCCTTGAGCGTGAACGCGCCGAAGCCGCCGCCGTAACAGGGGGCGACGCCCGTGTTGGCCCAAACGCTCGTGATCTCCAGCGGTTCGTCGATCTTGACGGCGTCGGGGAAGGTGACCGCCTGAGGCATGATCCGGTAGCCCAGCCGGCGGTTGATCGCGGCGATGCCGGCGGCGTTGTCCCGATAGATCTCATCCGGCCAGCCGTGGATCGATAGATAGCTGGCGTGGTTCTCCTCGACCGCCTTGACGAGGAGGTTCATGTCCCACGCGTCGATCTTCCTGGCCATATGGTAGTGCTGGGTTTCGAGCACGACCGGCCGCGTCGGCCAGAACAGCGCGGCCATGTCGTCGTGGACCCAGGCCTGGGGCGCTTTGCGCACAAAGATGCTGTCGTCGCGGAACGTCACGCCTTTCGCGAGCGCGTAGCGCATGATCGGCCAGTCGCCCGTCTTGTTGTCGTGTCCGTCGCAATCGTCGCTCAGGCACAAGAGCGTCTTCTTGAAGTGTTTGGCGTGGAGGTCGATGTGCCGTTTGAGGCTCTCGATCTGCCGGTCGCGCGGCACCTTGCTGCTGAACTGGGTGTGGCCTTCGCCGTAGAGTCCAAAGGAACCGATGTCGATGAACGCGACGTTCGGGTTGTCGTCGTACCGCGCCGCGAAGGCCTTGAGAAACTGCTCCAGCTTATCGAGGAAGACCGGATCGAGATAATCCGGATCCCAATAGCGTCCGTCCGGCGCCGGCCCCTTGAGGAGATTCCAGCGCACGCCCTTGGCCCCGGAGCGCTCCACCCACTCCGGCGTCGCGCGCCGGTCCTGATGCTCGGAGCAGGAAATGCGGAATGCGACCCGACCGCCGCGTGCGATCCAGCGCTGGGCGGGCGTGTCGAGCGCCGCCCAATTGAACCCACCCACTTCGGGCTCCACCTCCGCCCACGAGATTCGCAGATAGACCACCGAGCAGCCCGGAAACCAGCTGAGCGAATCGGTCGGTTCGAGCCGCGCGCCGTATTTCTTCTCGCTATTGTCGTAGTAGTGGCAGACCCAGCCCATCCCCGGGTTCTGCACGGCCGCGCCGGTGTCCTCCGGCCTGACCGTCCAGGCGTTCACGGGAAAGGCGATGGCGCAAAAGATCAGTGTCATCCATTTCGTGGTTCTCATGGAACTGCAGTCTATCCTTGCCCGCCTTGGCCTGCAAGAAGCGTTCCTGCGTCTGCCAAACGACCCTGCGTGATTCTGAGCGTTGACGACCACGATTCGCAGTCAAGGTAGGGCGGTGCCGAGCTTGCGAGGCCCGCCACTCGCTGAACCAGACGCACATCCCGGGGTTTGGATGAGTGCACACGGGCAGAAGTGGAGAGGTGCGTTTTTGGGTTCATCCGGTGGAAGCGTACCTGGCGGTACGTTGGGGGACGCTGTCCCCCAAACCCCCTGGGATTTATCGCTTTCGTGCCAAGCCCGGAGCGATGCCGTTGATGACGAGAACTGCGGGATGGCCGTTACGATTCCCCTCGGCTCCGGGATTGGCACCAAAGCGACAAATCCCGGGGGTCTGGGGGCAGAGCCCCCAGGTACGCGTCAGCCGGATGAACCCGTTTTTGGAGGCATGACTCGAGTGTCCAATGACTACGAGACTGTCCGGAAAGCGTTCCCATTGGACACCCGAGCGATGCCTCCCAAAACGCACCGTTCCATCCCGCTCACGGTTCCCCTATCTGAAACCTCAGAGATCCAACCCGCAAAGCTCCTCCTCCCAGGGCCGTTCACGGTCCTTTCCGCCGCAGGCGGTCTTCGGCCCGGCATTCATGCCGGTTTCGCGTTTCATCTGCGTTAGGTTATTCACCCTAGCGACATAGGCCCGTTCACGGGCCTTCTCGCGATGGTCGGCTTGAGCCTAACGACGTTTGACGAACAAAACCGGCAATCGCTCTGCGAGATACTCCCAGGAAAGTGAGGAACACTAATCTTCACTGATCAACACTAAT